>NZ_JAUBQD010000032.1:0-45021 GCF_036701085.1 Microcoleus sp. Pol7_A1 | reverse complement strand
TGGATTTGTTGGTTGATTGGTAGTAACAATCGCACTATTGCCTTGAGTGTAAGAATTTATGAAAGATTGCCCCTGAGTAATCGTACCCAAAGCATTGCTGGCGATCGCCCCAGCAGTACCGTTAGTCGTCGCATCTCCCACCGAAAAAGCCGTCGGCGGATTCACATCGCCCCCGCCGTGGCGGATCGTAACTGTACCGGGTTGAGTGTCGCCAAGAGTCGAGATGCTAACAGGGGTGCCGTTTTGGTCAAAAGTACCCGTCACTCGAACTAAACCCGGAGTTGCGATCTCAACATTACCGCCCGGAGCATTGATCGATGCAACACTGATATTATTTCGAGCGTTAAGATTTACTGTAGAAGTGCGATCGACCCTAACAACAGGATTAACATTTATTCCCCCAATTGCGATTTGGTTTCCCGCTAAAATTCCGACTCTTTCAGAAGCACTTATATTGCCAGTGCTGACAGTTCCCCTGCTGCTAGTGGCATCAACTGCAACTCCCTGCAAATCTCCTGAATTTACATTGCCCGAAGCTGTCAAATTGGCATTTCCTGTTGTGGCGTCAGTATTGCCAATATCAATACTTCCCAAATTGCTAGTTACATTAACTCCAACTCCCTGCAAATCTCCTGAATTTACATTGCCCGAAGCTGTCAAATTGGCATTTCCTGTTGTGGCGTCAGTATTGCCAATATTAATAGTTCCCGAATTGCTAGTTACATTAACTCCAACTCCCAGCAAATTTCCTGAATTTATATTGCCCGAAGCTGTCATATTAACAGTATTTTCCGTTGCTGTGGCATTTCCAATATCAATAGTTCCCAAATCGCTATTTACATTAACTTTTGTTCCTAGCAAATTCCCTGAAATTACATTGTCAGAAGCTATAACATTAATATTCCCTAGAGATGTAGTATTGCCGATCGCAATATTTGCCTCATCGCTCTTGAGTTCCACTGCTCCTCCCAGCAAACTCCCTGCATTTAAGTTGCTGGCTGCTCTCAAAGCAATCGTAGCCGCCGGAGCATTAATGGAATCAACGCTAATATTAGTTTGTGCATTCAGATTTACTGTAGGAATGAAGGGATTAGCGGGATTTGTGGCGACAGGATTAACAGTTATTGCCCCTATGCTGATTTGCTGTCCTGCTACAATTCTGACATCTCCGGTAGTAGCGATCGCACCCGTATTAACACTCCCGTTGCTGCTGCTAGCACTGACAGCCGCAGCGGTGAGATTGCCTACCGTTAAGTCTCTAAAAGCTGTCAAATTGATATTCTCGGTTGCTGTAATATTGACTGGTGTAGTATTGGGGGAAATTGTATTGGCATCAGTCAAAACTCCCAGACCCCCAGAGTTACTGGTAATATCAACTTGAGATCCCTGCAAAGTCCCAAAATTGACATTGCCAAAAGCTCTGAGTTCGATCGCCCCGGAAGTCCCAGTATCGATCGACCTCGTTTCTATATTGCCCCCAAAAGTATTCAGACTAATACTGCCGTTGATATCAGCACGAGAAATGTCATTTGTCAATATAATATTGTTGAGAGCTTGAATATTAATAGTCGAACTCGATATCAATCTGCCCCCGACTATCACTGCCCCTTCGCTGCTTTCCAGATTAATTCTACCGCCGTTAATATCTCTAGTTACGATATTTCCCAGCGCTGACAAAATCACCGGCCCGCCTGCAGAAATATTGTCAACCGAAATCAAATTGCTCGATAATAATGAATCTATAAATATTGCATCGTCATCTAAAGGATTAGGTGGTTCATTATCACCCGGAGTATCCCTAGAAGAATTAGGAACATTAGGAGAATTTGCCAGATTTTGCACTCCAGCCCGCAGAATTAAGGCCGGACTGCTGGTTAAAATAGCAATATCTGGATCACCACTTACATTTTCCCTACCCAAGGCAATATCGGGGCCGGTAATTGTAATATCCTCGGCAACAATGCTCCCCTTCGCCTCGACTTTCAGCGAAACTCCGGTATAATCTCCAAAGAAAACATCTCCTTCCGAACTGATAATCGGGTCAAATAAACTGACAAAGTTTCCCGGCATTCCCGACAGATTCCGCACCGAAAAATTGCCCCCCGAAACAAAGTGAGAATCCCCCGAAATAACGCCATTGCTAACTAAACTCAAATTCCCGCCGCTTTGGAATTGCGCGGGAAGAGACAAGCCGCCGATCGCATTTTGAGTGAGAATATCAATAGTGCGATCGCCCCGAATGTCTAAATTACCCCCAGCCCGCGCCAAAAAAGGATTCTGGGCGCTGTCTCTAACCCGCACCGCATCCCGACCCAGCAAACTCAAATCCCCCGTAGTTTGCAGCCTAGCGCCCGCTAACGTGAGATTTCCCGCAGCCCATAAATTCGCACTTCCCGCATTCAACTGCGCAAGCCCAGAAATATTAGTAGAAATCGCCACATCCCCAGAATTCATCGGCAAACCAGAACCCACAAGCCGCACAGAACCGTCATCCGCAACCGCAACACCCGCCACCTGATTTTGCCCCGTACCTGTCAGCAACTGCGGCAAAGAAACAGGATTTAAAATCTGTTGAGAATTCCCAAAATTCCCGCCTGTTGCTATTTCCAAACTCAACAAATGCCCCGGTTGGCTAATGCGCAAAACCTGAGATCCCGGAACCGCAGCAACAGTAATTTGCCCGCCCGGGGCCGACAACTGCCCCGTACTAACAACCGTACCGCCCAGCAAAGCCAAATTTTGCCCCGGAGTCACAGCTAAATTGCCAGCATTAACAATACTTCCCGGTACCCCCGCACCAAAATAAAAACCATTTGGCGTACCAACCAAAGCGCTAAAACTATTTGGACCCGCAGCATTAAACCAATTAGAACCAAAACCGACACCAGTAGCAGTAGTTGCAGTAAAAGCCGCCGGCACATTCAAACTTGCGTTCGGGCCAAACACAATCCCCGCAGGATTAATTAGAAAAAGATTAGAATTGCCGCCCGTGACAGTAATTAAACCGTTAATTAGCGAAGCGTCCCCGCCAGCAATTCGAGCTAATATATTTTGAATAGCCGAATTAGTCAGAAAATTAGCAATTTGACCTTCATTCAAGCCGAACTGCCCAAAACTGTGAAAAAGATTCGCCCCGTCTCCCGACAAACTGCCGCCGTTGATATCGTAGCGGTTGCCGCTGCGGGTGACAGCAGTACCCGTACCGTCAGCAGCAGGGACTATAGGCTGTGCTTGCGCGAAAGTATTAAAAATTAACAAAGAAAAAGGACAAATAAATAGCCCGACCTTTTTAATCTTTAAGTTGGCATTTTTCATAGCAGCAAGTAAAACTATCTCAATTGCCTTAATTATCGCACTTGCAAAGAACTTACCTCTACATGACACATTAATTCGCTCATGACAATTCCCAAAATCAAAAGCTTGTACACAGACGGCGCTTGTTCCGGCAACCCGGGCCCGGGCGGCTGGGGTGCAGTAGTTTGCTTCGCCGACGGTAACTGTCACGAACTCGGAGGTGCAGACCCCCAAACCACCAACAACCGCATGGAAATGCAGGCTGCAGTCGCTGCCCTCGAATTTTTTGCCAATTCCGGTCAAACCGAACCAGTCACCGTTTACACCGACAGCGAATACGTTAAAAACGGCATCACCAAATGGATTCAAGGCTGGAAAAATAAAGGCTGGAAAACCTCAACGGGCAAAGATGTTGTCAACCAAGACCTCTGGCACCTGCTAGACAAGCTAAATTCCCGACAAATCAAGTGGGAACACGTCCGCGGCCACTCCGGCGACTTCTACAACGACAGATGCGATGAAATCGCCCGCAGTTTCTCGCACAATCTCGCTCCCGAACTGCAACAGCAGAAACCAACAGCAGGCGAGACTCAGGCGGGCACTTTTGCCGGCGCGGCGACACCGCCCCTAGGTTCGGAAAACACAATTGTTTCGGAAGAAACGGATGCAACTGGTAACAAAACGATAGAATCCTATGTCATAACTTCTGACCTTCCGAGCTCCAACTCTACCATGATGGATTCAACTGCCGATACCCTGGAGAACTTGCCCCGCGAGGTGAGGGTGCAGGAACTCCGCAATCTCATCGAAACGTTGCACATCGCCGACGAGGTTGCGACGAAAGGCTACTTGATTACCAGTTCTGAACTGGCTGATTTGATGGATGTAAATGCCAGCGCTGTCACCAGTCGCGGAGACAACTGGGTTTGGCGAAATTGGGTAGTTTCTCGCGTGCGGCGCGAGGGCAACCAAATCCTCTGGCAATTAGAGAGAATCGACCACGTTAGTACAACTGATTAGTGGTTAGTCATTAGTTATTAGTTGATTCATAACTGATGACTAATGACGGTCTCAAAGCAAGATTTGTCAAAATTCCGTAGGGACACAACATTGTTGTGTCCTTTTAGTCATTAGTCATCAGTCATTAGATTTGAATTGCAGGCATTCGCTCTCCTATGTTGAAATGCACCTGCGCTTTGCCTATTAGACATCTCCAACAAATAAACTAGGAGTGCGATCGCTTCAATATTATCAGATAATTTTACCTTAACTGTCATCAGTCAACTTCGGGAAGACATAGAAAAACATCCCTCAGAAACCACGAGGCTATTGGGTCTATACTATGACCAACTCCTAAAACTAATTACTCAGGCTGAGAATCGGCATAACCAGAAGAACAAAGTTCAAGATAATTCTCTTTCTTAGCATCATCAAAAGCGGATGCGGTCGCCCACCTCAACTAGAGAGGGCCGATCGGATTCTCCTTACCAAGCCTATACTTACAGCCTCTTCCCACATTTCAAATGTTAAGAGTCCTATTTGGAGTCAGCGAGTCAATACCTAATTATTTTCTCCGCAAAAAGTTTTAGATAACTGTTGGGTGCTTTTTTATTATAAGGTAAAAAATGATTATTAATGGCAATTAGTTATGGAAATGTCAAGTTAGTTTTAGTTAATAGTAGATAGCTATGAAGAGCCAGTATATAAAGTTACAGGCTATAAAGGTCAGAAAAAATACTATTTATAACAGCAGAAAAAACGCCATTTTAAAATAAAATTTGTGAGATATTCAGGAAAAGGAAGCGTTGATATAGTAGTTGGAGAAACTGAAGCAACGACAGACATGAAAAAATGCCATGAGTGAGGCGAAGAATGAAATTACGAGCAAAAATTTTTATGGCGTAAAGCTTATGTATGATGCCATTATTCCTAATTAAAAAGAACTATAAGTTAAGATATTGCTTCGCCTAAAGCGCAAGAAAAAACAAAAATTTTGAGAAAAATAGTAGTAGAACCTCTAATTAGGTAGATAATTTTTTTTTGATTATTAGCAGAGGAATTTTGCTGAAAATATGAGTATGAAGAGCCAGTAATTATCGGTGTAGGTGGATTAATAAGATGGCGGATTAGTGCCATAGTTCAATGTCCATAAAAATAGCTAAAAATAATAAAATTTAGGCAGTATAATTCTGGCAGTTTTTATTGAAAAATCTTTTTACCCTTATTTAAGCGTTGGTTTATGGCTGCCTACTCCCAAACTGCAGGCAGCCACAAACCAAGCTGGGAAATAATTTAGGAGTTTTTGGAGATGTCTAATATAAAAAATCCTGAGACGATCGCCCAAAGCAGTAAAGTCAGGCTCAGCGTTTAAAGAAGTCCTTAAGAGTTCAACTTGCTCTCTCTATTGTCACCTGATTGATAGAGTGCGGTAGCGATACCAGCCGACTAAACTTAAATTCAAACACAAACACAATCTGCATTGGAGTCAAAAGGCGATGAGTGTTCATATTGGCACTTCTGGTTGGAGTTACGACCATTGGGAAGGTGTGCTTTATCCCCACCAGCTACCGCCGCGCTCTAGGCTCGATTGCTATATCCAGCACTATCAAACCGTCGAAGTTAATAGCACCTACTACCACTGGCCACCAAACACTACCTTCGCTAACTGGCGATCGCGCCTCCCCCAAGGATTTCTCATGACCGTAAAAGCGCCCCGCGGTCTAACGCACTCCAAGCGTCTTTACTCGCCAGAACAGTGGTTGGAACGGATGAGTGAAGGACTTCAATGCTTGGGCGATCGACTGGGTATTCTACTCGTCCAGCTTCCTCCCCAGTTCGGCTGCGACTCGGCCCGCCTAGCCTACTTTCTAGAACAGGTGCCGCGCTGGATCAAAGTAGCTGTCGAATTCCGACACCCAAGCTGGCACACGGAAGAGGTATTTTCGCTGCTGGAACGCGAAGGAGCGGCTTACTGCGTGATGAGCGGGGCCCACCTCCCGTGTATCCTCCGCGCAACGGGCTCATTCGTCTATGTGCGCCTCCACGGCCCGGACGCCAACAATCTCTACGGCGGCTCCTACTCGGATGATGATTTGCGTTGGTGGGCCGATCGCATCCACGAGTGGGAAAGTCAGGGCCGAAGTGTGTTTGTCTACTTCAACAACGACGGAGAGGGAAATGCAGTTCGGAACGCTTCAAAGCTAAAAACTTTTGTGGAAAACGGTACTTCCTAACAAGCGAAGATTGAGAGCGTTCCCATTCTTTTGGGCGCATTCAAAAATGCTTCGCAGTTCCCTGAAGCTAAATTAGTTCGCCGACTGCGTTTTTGGTTGGTTCAATTTTCTGCACTTAGCATTTGCCAGCTCGCAAGCGTTTTGGTAGTCACTTCTACCCAACATCAAATCCCCATAGTAACTGTCAGGGGCAACATTTTCGCCTTGCGATCGATCACAAGCTGGCGTTGGTTGTTCTAGGTCGCAGGAATTCGACATTCAACTCTAATTTCTGTCCCAACCACAAAGAATGTAGAGTGTGGTCTGCCAGATCGTCGCCTGTTTCGGGATGGACGAGAATATCTAATTCCTCGCGATGCAGCATTAACCAAGGAACGACTTTGCCGAATTGCGAGGGTAAAAATGCAACTTGATACATCGCTTGGGGGTGGGGGCCAATGGGTTTGTCGTGCCAGCGCCCGAGCTTCACCTCAAACTGAGTCAATCCTTCGCGTACACGCGCTGCGACATCGCGATTATCAGCGTTGAAGTAAATATGTGCGTGAAAACCAACAATTTCGATGGTGTCTTCTTTCATTATTTTCAGTGGGGTATTGAGCGGACATCTGCACAAAAAGGCTGTTAATTTCAGGCTAACTTGGTGAACGCCACTTAGGAGGTTTGAGTTGCGGGCATACAAGAAGCAGCGAGCGCTCCGCCCCGGCTTACGCCTACGCAATCTTCGGGATTGGGGGCATGGCCGGCGGGTTGGGTTTCTCCCAAAATCTGGGTGTTGGTGGCGATCGGCAACAAGTTTGGTAATAGATTAGTCATGGTGACAAGAGAATCCGCCAAGCTTGACACTCGCTTCCTTCCCGAACTTATGTTAACTGTGAATAAAAACTAGAACAAATTCTCTGCTTTCTTACCCATTCTAGCACTGGGCATTGTTGTAGTCCCTGCACTAGCCGGGAGAGTTGAGCCAACCTCTGTTTCCTGTGACTGTTGACTGTTGACTGTTGGCTGTTAACTGTCAGTCGAAAAACTGAATGATGGTTGAGTGTTGACTGTTGACTCGATTTTACGCCAGACTATGAAGCGCCGATTTGATATAAGCTATGGGCGGCATCTCGCAACCTAAAAACAGATTTATAAGGCAGAACGGGAGAATCGAGCGAACAAAAGTCAGCCGACTATTTCCTGCGTACAAGTACAAAATAAATTAGCAGACTGGCGAACGATATTCAGATAACAGCATAATTAGATAAATGTTTGCAGATATCAAGGAGGAATAGCACTCAATGCGAAAGTTAAACAGTTCAAAATTGATCGCCTTACTAATTGGCACAGCAGTCATTTTTTTGATTTTGGTAACATCAGTTAGCGCTCAAGCGAAACTCACAGAGCGATCGAAACTAGCAATTAATGGAATAGGGTCAATTCGGGTAGGTATGACAGTTGATGAAGCGTCACAATCTGCTGGGATTAGATTAATTAGAATTGGAAGTGGTGGTATTGACGAGTATCAGTGCTCCTACGTTCAACCACAAGGAGAGCCAAAGGGAATTAGCTTTATGGTAACAAAGGGCCGCATTGCCAGAGTGGATATTAGCAGCAAGCGCATTACCACCATCAAAGGAGCTAGAATCGGGGATAATGAAAACCGAATTTTATCTTTATATCCAGGGCAAATTAAAGCAACACCTCATCCTTATGTAAGCCGCCCACCTGACAATGGAAAATATCTAACTTTCGTACCTAAAGATGCGGCTGATAAAAACTACCGCCTAATTTTTGAGACTAGCAAAAATCGTGTAGATAGGTTCCGTTCGGGTAAAATTCCTGAAGTTGAGTATATAGAAGGCTGTTCGTAATAGGCTCAAAAAACTCTTAATCCTGTGATATCCACCTCAACAGCCGACAGCAATTTGGGTTCCATCTCGTACAAATCATTCAGAACAAGCTTGGCCTCGGGAAACACGAAATACTCGGTCAAACGATTTTAGATTTTAGATTTTAGATTTTAGATTAAAGAATTGAAGCATTGACCCCACGGATAAATTCGGGGGTTCCTTTATCAGATACAAGTTTTTTATTTCTAGACGGATGAATCCGGAGGCTTGTATCCTGGATGCTTTCGGTCAGCGTGGCGCTGCGGTAATTAAACGCTTTGTAGTCGATCGCCCAATCCTGGAAATCTCGATTTCGATCGCCCGCAACAGCCAACAGATGCAAAAATAATTAGAGACTACTTAACATCAGTCCCAGTTTAAAAAAAGAATCCAACTGTAAGCCCGTGCTCCAAACCCTCATAAAAGCAGTGATTTCCCATCAAAAAGCTCAAATAGAAAATCGAAAATACCATGAGTCCCAGCTTGCGAACAGTTACTGCTACCAGGTATGTCACTCCCTTGCGCGAGGGCGGCTCGCTGCCGGCGATCGTTGAAGCAGATGATGATGGTATGTACGTGCTCAAATTTCGCGGTGCGGGCCAGGGAGCCAAATCTCTGATCGCCGAGCTAGTGGCGGGAGAGATTGCTCGCGCCTCCGGGCTCCCAATCCCCGAACTCGTCTTTGTTGAACTCGATCCCGAACTGGCTCGGACTGAGCCTGACCCGGAAATTCAAGATTTGATCCGAGCAAGTGCTGGCCTCAACCTCGCCCTCGACTATCTCCCCGGTTCCATCACATTTGACCCGATAGCGGGGAAGTCCGAGGCGGATTTGGCCTCAGAAATCGTCTGGTTCGATGCTTTTGTGACCAACATCGATCGCACGCCGCGCAATGCAAATATGCTGGTATGGCACCGCCGGCTTTGGCTGATCGATCACGGTGCAGCCCTCTACTTCCACCACACCTGGAAAGATTATCTCTCGCGCAGCCGCGATCGTTTTCCCCCAATCAAAGACCACGTTCTGCTGCGTTTTGCGAGCACGCTGGAAGCGGCCAATTCAAAGATGACTCAAAGGCTAACGCCGGACATCATTCGCAACATTGTTAAACTAATTCCTGATGCTTGGCTGGTGGGAGAATCTCCTTTCAGCGATAGCAACGAACATCGAAATGCTTATATCGAGTACCTGCTAAATCGGCTAGAATCACCACATATTTTTTTGGAGGAAGCGATTAGTGCCCGATCGATTTCTTTATGATTATGCCATTATCCGCGTCGTTCCCAAAGTTGAGCGCGAGGAGTTTATCAACGTGGGGGCGATCGTTTCTTGCGGTACGAAAAAATTCCTCGAAGCCCGTATCGAAATTGATGAACAGCGCTTGATGGCGATCGACTCAACGTTGGATCTGGAAATGATTCGCAATCACTTAGCAGTCATTCCCATCATTTGTGCGGGCGGCAAGGAATCTGGCGCGATCGGTCAACTTCCCCACAGAGAGCGCTTTCACTGGCTCGTAGCACCCCGCAGCACGATCGTTCAGACATCGCGGGTACACACTGGTTTTTGCCACAGTCTACCGGGTGCGATCGAACACTTGCTCGATACAATGGTGCGATCGTCAAGCCGAAAACCCTCTGTAAACGCTCGGTTGCTAGCGGCTGGAATTGACACTCACGAGATGCGATCGCACTCTAGTTAGCGTCAGCTTGTCAGTTAGATGCTGCTTTGAGCTTGGTGAGCGATCTATCGATTTCGGAAAACACTCAGAATGTCCGAATTATTCATATCTCTATTCTCGACCTCTGCGTGAATCAGCGTCAATCCCTTGTCATCTGCGGTTAATACATTCTCTTTTTTTTAACCGCAGATGAGGGCAGATTAACACAGATTAACGCAGATGAATTAGATCGAGTTCGGTTGCACCATCGGTGATTGTTGACTGTTGGCTGGATTTGACGCCCGACCATGCTACAGGATTTGATATAACTTTTATAAAGTCTTAGCCGCAGTTTCGCAAGGTAGAAAGATGATGCAAATTGAACCGACAAATATGACTTTCCCTCTGTGGGGTTTAACAATTTTCATCCTGTGGACGATCGCGGTTGTTATCATGCTGCTAACAGTCAGGATTCGGCATCTATCTGCGGGCGGATCTGTAAAAGATTTCGGCACACAAAACGACGACAGCTTGCTTTGGCGACTATTTCGAGTACAATCCAACTTGGTAGAAAACCTGCCTTTGTATTTGGGAGTTGTTTTTCTTCTAACAGTTAGGGGTGTTTCAGGAACAGCAGTAGATTTGCTGATTGTTGTGTACATCCTATTTCGGCTTGTACATTCAGCGATTCACATTGCTGGTCTCGATCCAAAGTTTCGGTTCTTCAGCTTACTAATTCAGTTAAGCTGCTTGGTCGCCTTAACTATTATGGCAGTTTTCTAGTTGAGAAAACACGCAATTGCAACCTCTATATAGTAGGGTGCGTCAGGGGCAAACCTTAATTGTTTCTTACACAGCGTAAGTCAGACGCACCTTACAAGTCGATCGCCCCTGTGACATTACTGCCTGTGATTTGGCTAAATTATCGAAGTTTATGAACAGAATATCTCGTGCGATCGCTGTTATTTTAATTGTATTAGGCTGCATTACTTTTGTTTTACTTCAGCCACCGCAATCAGCCTTAACCGTGTCACCTCCAGTACAAGAATCTTCGCCTCGCGGAGGAGATGTTGCTCAGACAGTGAATTTTGGACGGCACTTTCAAGAACTAGGAGTTGAAGGCTCGATCGCGATTTACGATTTGAACAGCGATCGGCTTTATCAACACAACCCGCAGCGTAACGCCACAGCTTTTTTACCTGCATCTACATTTAAGATTCTCAACTCTCTGATTTCCTTAGAAACAGGGGTGATTTCAGATGAGCTTGCCGTTCTAACTTGGGATGGAATTCAAAGGCAAATTCCCGCATGGAATCGAGACTTGAATATGAGAGAAGCCATAAAACTTTCCGCCGTTTGGTTTTACCAAGTTCTCGCCCGCCGAGTCGGGCACGAGCAAATGCAAAAATGGGTAGCTAAAGTCGGTTATGGCAACCAAAAAATCGGTAACAAAGACGATATAGACAAATTCTGGTTAGAGGGAGAACTGCGAATCACACCCAACGAGCAAATTCAGTTTCTCCGCCGTCTCTACAAAAATGACTTACCTTTTTCTGAGCGATCGCTGTCTCTGGTGAAAGACATCATAATTGTTGAACAAACTCCCGATTACACAATTAGGGCAAAAACAGGCTGGGCAAGCTTTGGAGAACAAACAAAGCCTCAACTTGGCTGGTATGTAGGTTATTTAGAAAAGGATAAAAATGTTTACTTTTTTGCTACAAACATTGACATCCGCAACAATAATGACGGAGCTGCAAGAATCGAGTTAACGCGCCGTTGCTTCAAGGATATGGCGCTGCTGTAAGTGCGTTATTGGTTCTCTAGTATTCGCAAAAACGCCAGCGGGGCAGCTAACGGTGAGAGCCAAAATACCCATTTATTCGATGCCTGAGTTCGATCTTAGGTAGCCGAGTCTTTTAAATCTTTTAGGACTTACGCCATTAGCCCATATAGCAATCCTTGCAGGTGTCGTAAACTTTTTACCCCACCCCAACCCTCCCCTTACTAAGGGGAGGGAGTAAGAAATTCACAAATGATTTAGGATTGCTATATATATAGTTGCTATCGTGCTATATATCATTTCTCGCAGCAAGGCGACAATCATCTAAGAGAGCATTAAGTTCTTCAACGACTAGCCAGGGGTTTCGACCTTTCAAACAAGCTACGATTGCTGCTTCATAGGGATTTCTGCCAGTTTTTTTTACTGCTGCGATCGCCTGTTTGTTAGACAATCCCCGCCCGCTGACCAACCAAGCAGCCAAAACCTGTCCTGTACGTCCGATCCCTCCAGAACAGTGAACTACCACCCGTTCGCCTTTGCTATTTGCAGATTCCAAGAACGGCAATATGCGATCGATTAAAATATCGCGATCGACCAATTCAAAGTCTGCAATCGGCGCCCAGCAAACTCGATCGCACCCAAATATTTTCCGATATGTTTCCAGTAAGTCACAGTAGCGAATGAGTTGCGTCTGAGCCAGCAAGCAGCAAACTTGCTTGATATTATTCCCTTGCATAAATTCAATCCAGCGAGCAATTTCTGTATCGCGGTATCCCGGTCTGGCTGCACCAAACACAATCAATTCCTTCTCTGAAGCCGCAGCGAATTTGTGCATACTGTTTTCAATATTTTTACCTATAATTAAGAAAGACGCACAAATCCTGAATCAACAATGAAAAACAAGAGCTCGATCGGTTTAATGAACTGGCTGCAACCCAAACCAGAAACCGTTTTGCTATGCGACTCAATTGCAGCAGCTTCTGACATGGCATTCATGCTCAACGGTGAGTGGGATGGGTGCAATAGTTTGGTGCTCCCTAAATCCGACAAGGTAGCAATTGAAGCAGCCGCTAGTTTGCTGGAGACATCGTGGTGCTACCAAAATACTTGCGAACCGGTTTTAATTCGGCTTGCAGTTGACGAATTGCTGCGCCGTTATGCGATTGGAGACAGGTTTTTTATTAATGCTAACTTGCGATGCGCGCAATTGAGCGAACTTTGCTTGGAAAACATTGATTTGAGTTATGCTAAATTGAATTTAGCTAACTTCAGTGGCACTAATTTAAGCAAAGCCAACTTAATGGCAGCACAGATGCCAGCAGCAAATTTGAGTGGCAGCAATTTGAGTAAATCGCAACTTGTGAGGGCGAATTTATCAGGAGCAAATTTATCAGATGCTAATCTCAGAGGTGCCGATCTGAGTTATGCAGATTTAAGCAATGTTTGCTTAACTGGTGCTGACTTAAGAGGTGCAGATTTAGCGAGAACCGACTTAAGAAAAACTTGCTTAGATGGGGCAATTTTTGAGTAATACCAAATCCAGGTTAAATACTCCCTCTCACACCCCGTGGGTAAATTTTGTAAACATTTATCTGCGTACATCCGCCACCATCTGCTGTTAAAGTTCCAGAGTAATTAACTGAGCAATTTCTTCAGTCTGAAAACCTACAGCCATAGGCTTTTGCACTGTCGGAATCACTTGCACATCATAGAGTTCTGTAACAATTCCTTCAAACCGCAACCAGTGAACGATCGCCCCAGTAGTCAAATCGATCGCCATCATACCACAGCGAGGCTCAGCATCCTTGGCTGCTAACAACTCATCCAATTCTAAACCGCTAAAAGTGTTGTCACCTCCCCTCGGTTTCGAGAGTCCAACAATTGCCCAATTTTGCCAAAATGCTAGTCCTCGGACATATCCCGGACAAAACGCAATTGCCTCAAATTTCCCTGTATCTAAATCCACATATCCTAATTCCCCTCTCCCCGAATTCAGCAGCCACAATTTATCTTGATACCAGCGGGGTGAGTGCGGCATTGACAATCCCGTAACGATAATATCATTAGATTCAATATCAATAACTATACCGCCATTTTTTCTGCGATCGCGCCAGCCATCCACCACATCCGACTGACTCGACGCTGTGACATATTTCGCTTCTCCTTCTACCATTGCCAAACCGTTGAGGTGACAGCGGTCTTCGTTGATATATTGTGAGATAAAACCTGGTTTCCAGAGAGGTTTGCAACTGTGGCGATCGCTCAAAGTAGCCATACAATTAAACAAAGTGCTAATAAAAAGAATTTGATTATTTTTATCGACAGCGATATCGTGAATGTCGATATCTCCTGTAGTATAACCGATTCTTGGTATATATAATTTATCGTATCCTTGGTATAACTTCCCGGATTCTAAGACATTATCTAATTGCCAGAGTTGATATTTTGAACTTAAATAAAGGCGTTCCGGCGTGCAGAAAAGCCCCATTGCGCGATCGAATATTCGCCAAAAAGCCGAGATTCTGTTCGTTTCTGGCACAGCACCGATTAACATTAATCTGCTGGTTTGATAGGTAGTGCAAGCGAGGCTGATTTGTTGTTGGGTTAACCAAGATGGAAAATCGCGATCGCCAAAAATCTCGTGTTCGTGGACTGTATTGGAAACTGCGGCATCGTTATTCATAGAATCACTGAGCGTAATTGCCTAAAATCAATAATCTCATAAACCCGTCGCCGCGCCACGGTAAATCGCTTCGACTTTTGATAATTCCTGTAATAATATCTAGAAATATATAAAAATTTGTAAATGAGGGAACTAAAGCACTGACAGTGCCATCCAAATCTGGTAATGACAACTTATATGGTGGCGACAGCCGCGACATCCTCAACGGCAACACAGGCAATGATTTTATCAGCGGTGGTAGGGGCGATGACATCCTATTTGGAGATGAAGGAAATGACATCATTCTTGGTGAATTGGGCAATGATTGAATTTTGGGAGGCAAAGGCAATGATTTCATCAATTGCAGCAAAGGTGATGACATCATTTTTGGCAATGAAAATGATGATTTCATTGATGGCGGTAAGGCTGATAACACTTTGTTTGGAGACCAAGGTAAGGACATCATACTTGGCAGTCAAGGTAATGACTACCTGTTTGGCAACCAGGACTCAGATACCATCTGTGGCGGCGCAGGCAATGATTTGATCGGTGGTGACGAAGGAACAGATATCCTGGGAGGGAGTGAAGAAAATGATACTATTTACGGAGGCGAAGATAACGATATTCTCACTGGTTGTAAAGGTGATGATATTCTTTACGTAGACTTGAGGAATGATAGCTTAATTGGCGGTAACGGCAACGATATCATTGTCTTAAAAGCTGGTCAAGGACTTGATATTATTGCTGATTTTACAATCGTCAAAATTTGATTTGATTAAGCGGTGGTTTGAGTTTTTGTCTGTTAGAAATAACTCAAAATACTCAGGTAACTCTCATCAAGAATCTCTTGACAGGAGAAGAGTTAGGCGTAATGATTGGAGTGAGTACGAATGCGATTACATCGGCTAATTTCCGGTTGATTTAGAAAATCAAAAAAAGTGCGAGCGCCCATTCGATCCAAAAGAGCGATCGTACTTCTACGAATTTTAAAAGGTCTAGCCAAAATTTAACGATTATTCATACTTCCGGCCGCGCCACTGAGTAGGCTGATTTAAAGCAGAAATTAGAATTCGCAAAAACGCCAGCGGATCGGCCAAAGGTGACAGCCAAAACAGCCATTTACCCGATGCCTGAGTTGTATCGTAAGAAGGTGCGATCGCGAAACACAAAGCCGATCGCACTGCAACCAAAAATACATTCAATCCCAACAGCCAAAAGTGCGGAAATACACCAACCGGCGGCAGCGAACCAAACAGCAAATAGCACAACACAATCGGCACCGGCAAACCTTGAACCGCCAGCAACAGCCACAAATCGCCCCAAATTTGACCGCCAGAAGCAGCATCTTTCAAATCGAGCGATCGACCCCATTCATTCCAAGTCTCGATCGCCCCCTCATACATCCGCACCTTCAACACCTTAGCCCCATCCAAAAAGCCCACCTTAAAGCCCTTAGCAGCCGCATAGCGAGCCAGAGTCACATCATCGCAAAACGAACCCCTCGCGACCTCATAGCCCCCCAATGCCACCAAAACCTCGCGCCTGCAGAGAAAACACTGACCGTTCGCCATCACCCGTTCCGGCACATCCCCGCCAGTGCCCGTCGGCCCGAACCGATAAACCAAAGTCATTAACAAAGCAGGTTGCAGCCACAACTCCCCCGGATACTTGAGGATAAACTGCGGCGACAGCGAAATCAAATCGTAATTTCCAGCCGCCGCCGTCTTCAGCAAACTCGCAATCAAACCCGGATGCGGCACAGTATCCGCATCTATCCCCAAAATCCACTCGCACTTCTCGGAACTTGCCAAAAAACCCGCATTCAGCGCCCAGGGACGCCCTACCCAGCCCGCCGGCAGCGGATCGTCGTTAATCAAGCGAAACCGAGGGTCTTTTTGTGCTGCGGCTTTGACTAAATCTCCGGTTCCGTCTACCGAATAGCTGTCAACCACGATCGCTTCTCGGAGTTCGTAACTTTGGCTGGTTAATCCTTCCAAACAAGGCGAAATTCGATCGGCCTCGTTCAAAGTCGGTACTACCGCAGTACAAGCACCCAACAAATCCAGCGTCGGCGAATCCGGTTCCAGGGGCGGGATGCGCGATGGGCCTTTAATCAGACGCGACATAAGAAGGGCTGCGGCGGGCAATTGCAGCAGCAAGAGTGCGACAGCGATGATACTTGTCAGCGGTTGGGAGAACAGGTGAGGGACGATCGGCAAAACCATGCTATTGAAGAATTGAAGAATTGGGAATGACTTACTGGATAGGGGTGGGGAGCTTATTTACAGTTCATTTTTTTTGTCACTGATATCAATTTAAAAAATTTAATAAAATTTTTGCCTCAAACATATTACAGGAATTGGGCATGAAAATATCGCCGCTGAAAAACCCGGTTTCTACAAGAAACCGGGTTTTTCAACTAGCTCAAAAATTAGTGTAAGTTTTTGCTAAATCAGCCGCTGTTGCTCGCTAGCAACTCACTTACGCAAAACGCCGACGGGCTGAGGTGGAATTTCAGCCGTGAGAACAGATGTCTCCAAAGACGGCATTGTTTCTGTTACGTAACCTGCTGCGGGTTTAGCGATCCAGCTTAACGCGATCGCCGGAACTACACCCAGAAGCACCGCTAGCGATGTCGGGAACCAGAACCGAGAATCCAACGAAGTTACAGTGATAATTGCTCCGAAAGCAAAGTTTACCAAATAAACAATTAAGGGCAAACCCAATTCCGATCGCTCTAATTGAATTGGCATTTTTCTCCACAAGAAAGCTGCTACAGACATAAATAGCGCCCCCGTACCCATCCAGCCAGCCAAATTCCGGTAAGGCATCCCAAAGAAAGCGCCAATTTCCTCAAATTCCCAAAAAGGCACAGAAGTTTGGCTCATCGCCGGATCTAGTACAAAATCCCAAGCTGTTAGCAGCAAAGCACCAAGGGCGATCGCCCCTATTTGGCGCACCCAGTTGAGCTTACCTTTACCAACCGCTACTCCAGCGCGAGCAATTACATAGGAAACCAGTCCCAGATAAAACCACGAGAGGGGAATCGTAAACGGAACCAGCCCTGCAATTTTGTAGCCCAAACCGCTCAAATAATGGTAGTGACCGAAAGGAAAACCCGTACTCGTTCCCAACAACTCGCTACTCAAGGACAAAAACACAGAAGGCAGTAAAAAAGCCAGAGTTGCACCCCAACCCAACGTCCGAAAGGCATAGAGAGCAACTGCTGCTGCACCAAAGATGATATAAACTACTCCACCCCCAGCCATCCCCCACTGGAATAGCGTTTGCCCTGCTGGTGGCAAACTCATCACCAATTCGGGACGGGGTAAAATCAGCAGCAACCCTGCCAATCCAAAAGCCATTGACAAGACGTGGGCAATCAGGCAAAAGCGCTCAGCAATCAAAAGTTGCTTCATGGGACTCCTCGAAAAAATATTAGATGCAGAAAGCACTCCCTAACAGTTTACAAATCTTTAACAAAAAACGAACACGAACTGGCGATCGGCATT
This sequence comes from Microcoleus sp. Pol7_A1, assembly GCF_036701085.1. Taxonomy (NCBI): domain Bacteria; kingdom Bacillati; phylum Cyanobacteriota; class Cyanophyceae; order Oscillatoriales; family Microcoleaceae; genus Microcoleus; species Microcoleus sp. Pol7_A1. The sequence continues at coordinate 27,006 of NZ_JAUBQD010000032.1, read as the reverse complement.
TTTCCAAAACTTACACCCAGGGTCGAGAAACCCGGTTCCTGACTTACTACCTCGTTGCTAAACCCCTTATTTTTCTAAGAAACCCGGTTTTTTGGCGAGGGATTGGTGGCATAAGTGCCGAATGCCCTTCTTCCCTCGGACTTCTATCCGTTATAGAACCCATTTGAGATCTGTCGTTATAACCGTAAGCCTTACGGCATTGGGATTTCAAATCTTTGGCCGCTATCGCCCCACGATTTCTCGTCTTGTGGCTATTGAGTTATGTGAGACGGCTTGTTTGTCCGCCTAATTTTTTAAGAAAAGATCCAAAATGGGTTCTATAAAGCTAGTTCTATGCTCTGTTTGGGCTGGAAATTTGTTTGAGTTCCGCGAACTTCACTTCAATCAATACAAGCAGTGAATCTAAACATCCCGTAAGTACAAGACGGCCGATGGGGTTTAAGAACTCCTTCTTCAGGGAGATCGGCCTGCTTACTTTTTAGCGGATATTGGATATGACAGATGTCATGTACTCAAACTGTATGAAATCTTCTAAAAGTTCGGTGTCCAAACAATGTGTTGTACTGGTGCAACCAGAGGTTAGCCATCTTATTCGTGAACTTCGGCAACTAACCCAACTCACCCAAGTGCAACTCGGAGAATCGCTGGGTGTTGCTTACGAAACGATTAATCGTTGGGAAAATAAACGGATTCAACCCTCCCCTTTAGCCTTAAGGCAAATTCGGACGCTGGTTGCGGAACTGGGTCAATCTTCTTCAATCGTCGTTCGAGAAGGCAGCAAAAAGCTTTTGGCTCAGTATTTTTCAGAGAGGTAGGGCGTGTGAGTGATGCAGTAGAGGAGGCAGATCCTAAAAACTTATTCGCAGGCGACAGCGAGATGGCGATGTTGATGCGATCGCACGATTGGTCGCAAACACCGCTGGGTGCTGTCGAAACTTGGTCGGACAGCCTGAAAACGGCTGTGCAGATCCTGTTGACCGAACTCGATCGAACCCAGCAGCCAGACAAGACGCAGCTAGAATCTAATCTGCCACAGGAGCGCCCCTCCACAAATGCCTTGCATGAAACTGCCCGAGCCGATGCGTTTCGAGTCAGGCTCACCAATGCGCTGCGCCCGCTGACTGATGCCAATGAGATTCAGGCAACCGCTGCCCGCATTCTAGGCGATTCTCTAGGAGCAAGCCGCGTCATTTATATTGAAGTGTTACCTGGTGGCAAGGAGGTCATCGTTCATAAAAACTACACGAACGGCGTTGCCGAATTGAGTGGGCTGTACCATCTGGAAGACTTCGGACGCAACCTGACAGACGACCATCGAGCAGGGCGAACAGCGATCGTTCCCGATGTGGCGAACTACCCTAAATACACAGCCAGCCAGAAGGCAAGTTATCAAGCGATCGATATTGCCGCGCACATTGATGTGCCGCTGATCAAGAACGAGCGATTCGTCGCGTTGCTGGCGGTGCATCAGGCAAACCCTCGCCAGTGGACGGAAGACGAGGTGAGACGAGTTGAAGAAACAGCAGAGCAAACGTGGGCAGCCGTCGAGCGCGCCCGTGCTGAAGCCGCATTACGCGAGAGCCGCACCGAACTCGAAAAGCAACTGCGGAATTTCGACGCGATCGTAGCTGCAATTCCCGATTTTATTTACACTTTTGATTTGGCGGGACGGTTCACGTATGTCAGTCCGGCGTTGCTCAATCTTTGGCAGAAAACTTCGGATGAAGCTTTGGGAAAGAACTTTTTTGAGCTGGATTATCCCACCGATTTAGCGACCCGACATCAGCAACAGATTCAACAGGTGATCGCCACGCGCCAGCCGATTAAGGATGAAACGCTCTACACTAGCGCAATCGGCACACGCGCCTATGAATACATTTTTGTACCGCTTTTAGGGATAAATGGCGCAGTAGATGCAGTAGCAGGCGTGACGCGAGACATCACCGATCGCAAACAGGTAGAGCAAGCCTTGCGCGAAAGTGAGGAGCAGACTCGGAATATTCTGGAGAGCATCGCTGAAGCCTTTTTTGCCCTGGATGAAAACTGGCGGTTCACCTATGTCAATCGATCTGCCGGAGCACTGCTCGATTGCGCTCCAGGCGATTTGATTGGCAAGAATTTGTGGGAAGAGTATCCAGGACTGATTGGCAATGAGTTGGCGCAGGTCTACTTGAGTACCATGCGCGATCGTGTGGCTGCGTCAATGACCGCGTTTTACCCCGACCACGATCGCTGGTACGAAGTTCGCACCTACCCCGCCCCTAACGGCATCACCGTTTATTTCAGGGATGTTACCGAGCAGTTTGAATCTGCCGCAACCCTGCGTCAATCGGAAGAACGTTATCGAACACTGTTTGAGTCGATTGGCGATGGCTTTTGCGTCATCGAGATGCTGTTTGATAAAGACGATCGCGCGATTGACTACCGCTTTTTAGAAGTCAATCCGTCGTTTGAACAACAATCAGGATTGGTGCAGGCAGTGGGCAAGCGGATGCTTGAACTCGCCCCAGATCATGAGAAGCATTGGTTTGAAATTTATGGCAGAATCGCGATAACGGGCGAACCGCTTCAGTTTGAGAATTATGCTAAAGCACTGAACCGTTGGTTCGAGGTGTATGCCTGTCGCACGGGTGAAGCTCAAGCGCGAAAAGTGGCGATCGTCTTCAAAGATATTAGCGATCGCAAACGGGCAGAAGAATTTTTGCGGCGATCCGCGGAATTGGATGCTTTCCGCGTCTCTCTCGCCGACGCGCTGCGTCCGCTTGCCGATCCCGTGGAGATTCAGGCTACAGCCAGCCGCGTGCTGGGTGAATATCTCGGCGCGAACCGGGTGGCGTACTTCGAGGTTCGCGGCGCTGATTACGTCGTCGAGCGTGATTACGTCAACGGAGCCGAAACCATGGCTGGCAACTACGCGATTGATTCGTTCGGGCCAAAGCTGCTTGCAGCGTACCGCACGGGTTGCCCTGTGGTCGCATCCGATGTGGAAGCCGATCCCAACCTATCTCCAGAGCAGCGATCGGCCTACGCCGCGAGCCAGATTGGGGCATACATCGGTATACCCCTGGTCAAGGAAGGCGAGTTTGTAGCGGGGCTGGCAGTCCACACATCCGAGCCGCGAGCTTGGACGCTGGACGAGGTGTCTCTGGTGGAAGAAGTTGCCGATCGCACTTGGGCGGCAGTCGAACGCGCCCGCGCTGAAGCAGCCTTGCGCGACAGTGAGGAGCTCAAGCAACGCATTTTAGAGAGTAGCAAGGATTGCATTAAAGTTTTGACGCTCAACAGCGAAATCGTCTATATCAATCCAGGCGGGTTGCGCCTGTTGGAAATCGACGATCCGACGCTGGTTCTGAACGCCTGCTGGCTTGACTTTTGGAAAGGCGAAAATTATGAAAATGCCAAGAGTGCGATCGCGGCTGCCAAAGCAGGCAATACAGGTCAGTTTCAAGGCTATCTTCCCACTCACCAAGGTACACCGAAGTGGTGGGATAGCATCATCACGCCCGTGCGGAATACCGCTGGGGAGGTGACTCAACTGATGGCAATTTCACGTGATATCACGAGGCAAAAGCAAGCTGAAACTCAACGGGAACGACTGCTGGCGCAAGAGCAAGTTGCACGAGAAGCTGCCGATCGCGCCAACCGGATCAAAGATGAGTTTTTAGCCGTACTCTCCCATGAATTGCGATCGCCCCTCAATCCCATTCTTGGCTGGTCAAAACTTTTGCAGCAAGGAAAACTGGATGCGGCAAAAACCGCAACGGCATTGACGGCGATCGAGCGTAACGCCCGACTCCAAGTGCAACTGATTGACGATCTGCTCGACATCTCCCGGATTTTGCGCGGCAAACTCAGTTTAACCGTGATGCCTGTCGATCTCAGTGCCGTCATTTCTGAAGCCCTAGAAACGGTTTGCTTGGCCGCAGAAGCGAAAGCCATTCAAATTTATACAAAGATTTTACCGAGTGTTGGCATCGTAATCGGCGATGCTGGGCGGTTGCAGCAGGTGGTCTGGAATCTGTTGTCTAACGCAGTCAAATTTACACCTCACCAGGGACAAGTCGCTATCACCCTCACTTTGGATGAAACGCACGCTCAAATTCAAGTTACCGATACTGGCAAAGGGATTCGCTCTGATTTTGTGCCCTATGTCTTCGAGCATTTTCGGCAAGAAGATGGAGCCACCACCCGCAAATTTGGCGGCTTGGGATTAGGACTGGCGATCGTGCGGCAAATTGTAGAGCTGCATGGGGGAACAGTCGCGGTTGAGAGCCAGGGTGAAGGACAAGGAGCTATCTTTACAGTTCGCATTCCGCTTGCGCCTCGCTCTCGTGAATTGCCAGCGATCGAGCAACCATCCGACTCAACCGGAGATTTAAGTGGGATTCATGTCTTAGTTGTGGATGATGAGGCAGACTCACGCGAGTTTGTAGCGTTTGTTTTAGAACAAGCGGGGGCGACCGTCACCAGCGTTGCCTCTGCAACCAAAGCACTGCAAGCATTTTCCCAAGCGGTTCCAGAGATCGTTGTCAGTGATATTGGGATGCCAGAAATGGATGGCTATATGCTGATGCGTCACATTCGCAGCCTGCCGCTCGAGCAAGGCGGACAAATTCCAGCGATCGCCCTGACTGCCTATGCTGGAGAGATGGATCGACAGCAGGCGATCGCAGCAGGCTTTCAACGTCACCTTGCCAAACCTGTTGACCCCGAAGAAGTGGTCGCGATGATCGCAAAATTATTATCATCAGGCTAAATCAGGCAAACTAAACGCCACTTGGCTCTCAAATCTTGCCTAATTAAGCTCGGAAGGCGACAAAGAGGCCGAGAAACTATATCTAATCAGAGTTGCAGCCCGTATCCCCTGTTAATAAACTCGACTTCCCCCATACAAATGTACTAACAGTCCTAAAACTCTTACTCAACAAACGATGCAACTGTTAAGTTGAAAATCTGTACCCATTCATAGAACCAATTTGATATCAATTCCGGTGCTAACGGAATTGATATGACATCTTTTAGGCGTTGCTGAATTAAGGGATGAAGCGCGCGGGTACAGGGACATCACCAAACTTGAGGTAATGAATTAGGCGTTGCTGATTCGCGGTATGAATCAACTTTTCTCTTGAACTTACAAAACTCACCCTCAAGCGGGCTTATAGCAATTGGGAAATGTTGAATTCATACCGTGAATCAGCAACGCCCTAAATCCTTCTGCCTTCTTTCCTGTGCCTTTAAATAAATTACTGCCAATTGCCTACTAGCACGAAAGGCGCCCAGAAATACGGATTCTGATACTGTTTGTTTTTCAGCAGCGTTAATTGAGCGTTGCGGAGGGCTTCAGCTTTGCTGGTTTTAGAAGAAGCAAGCTGCCGGTAAAACTCAGTCATAAAGATAGCTGTAGATTCGTCGTTGACTTGCCAAAGGGTGGCGGCGGTGCTGCGGGCACCCGATCGAATTGCGGCCCCGGCCAAACCCAAAGCGGCGCGGTTATCGCCCGAAGCAGTTTCGCAAGCACTCAAAACCAAAAGTTCGATCGGCTGTTGTTTCTCCCCAGTGCGGGCTCGCAGCAGTCGATCGAACTCCTTAACATTCACTTTCTGATCCCAAGTCACAATAAAAGTATCCGCCGCATTCGAGCTAAACTGACCGTGAGTTGCCAAATGGACGATCGGGTAAGACACAGCTTTAATTCGATCGTGCAACCGCCCGCTGACAAAATCTTCATTCAGCAGCGAACTCGCCGGCATCTCGGCTGCAATTTGTTCAACTTCCTCCTTCACCCCCGGCAAAGCCGAGAAGCCTTGACGGGCTTCCGAAAGGGCAGCGGTGAGCACTCTTAACTTGACTTTGTTCAGCGGTTTCGGTGCCAGCAATTGCAATCCCGGCGCCAAAGCAATACTGTATTTTTCTACCAAAAACTTTTCACCGTCGTGCAGCACCGCCATCGGCAGATTGCGCAAGTAACCGTCGAGTACAAATACCAGGGTTTTAATCCCGGCGGCGGTCAAATCCGCCTCTGCTGGGCGGATCAACCAGTCATAAACCTGTTCGACGGGTTGCCTCCTGTCGCGGGGGAAAGCAGCAGGCCTGATGACATTTTTGGCTCGTCTGAAGGCAGTTTCCAACTCGGCTTGAGACTTCACAGTAGTGTAGCGGCGCAGGGGTTTGCCGGGAATTGACAAAATTACCTCCAAACGATCGCTCAAAATAATCGGATAAATCACCGCCGCTGTCGGATCGATTTCCTCGATCGACTTTGGTTTAGCATCAGCGCAAGCATCCCGAAAAAAGTTGTCCAATTCCGCCAACTGCAAAGATTCCACCGTTTGGCGCGCCAGTTTCAATTTAGCTTGACTGGGAGATTCCTCTTGCAAAAGCAGCCCGACTAATTCCCGATAAACCGGTTCGGCACTTTCCCGAAACGAAAATTGCACTTCGGGATTGACTGTCACCAAATCGCCCCGCAGAGAAGACAATATATTGACAGCTTGAGTATATTGATCGATCGCCCCTTCTGTATTCCCCTGACCTTTCCGAATCCGTCCCAGTTGCCAAAACAATTGGTAAGCAATATCGGGAGATTGAAACCCCGGTGCTAAACTCAAAGCCTGAATTGTAAGATTTTCCGCTTTCTGATACTGATTTTGGATTTCCGATAGTTTGCCTTTAGCTGCGAGAATATAAGCTAGTATGCGTTGGTCGCCCAAACTCTTTGCTGGTTCGACAGAGCGATCGAGCATTTTGTCAATATCGCTTAAACTCAAAGTTTCCGCAGGCGACTGAGCTAATTTCATCAAGCTTTGCGCTAGATTAATTTGAGCGTAAAGTCCGGCGCGGTTCGACCCAAATTGATCTGTTTGAGGTTCGATAGAACGCCACAAAACCTCTGCCTCCGACCAATTTTTGCGATCGACCAACAAACTCAATTGGTTTAACTTCGCCTGAATTTGTAAAAGAGATCGCTCCGGCATCGCCTCGGTCGATCGAGCATAATATTCAAGGGCCAAGCGTTCAAAATCAGCCCGCTGTTTGGGTGTCAAACCCGGTTTATTGCTTTTAGCCCGTACCGTATTTCCCAAATTGAGATAAATTGCAGCCTCTTCTGGCCGGGCACCTAATTTTTGGGCTGCTTCTAGTCCCGCTGACAGCAAATCCTCGGAACGTTCCAGTTGTCCCAAAACCCGCAGCACTCGCCCTAAAGCATGAATCGCCCGGACTTGTTCGAGAGAAACAGGCTGATTTTTCAAAGTTTCCAAACCCGCTGTCGAAACTTCGCAAGTTTGGTTTTCCAGCTTGAAAGAAGCTAACAGCATTTTGCAAGCTCTGGGGTAAAGTCCGAGAATTTCCCAAGCCCGACTTTGATTAATTTGAACTTGAAAAAGTTGATTTTTACTATCAATCTGCTCGAAAATTTTAGCAGCTTGTGTCCAAATATCGATCGCACCTTGAGTCTGCCCCCGTTCGAGTTGCAACTGTCCTTGAATGTTGAGAGTTTCAGCCAAAATCCGCTGCTGTTCCGAAGTTTTGGGTTGTGTTCGCACAGCCGACAAACTCGAATTTACAGCTTTTTCTGCTTCTTCCCAAAGCGCCAACTGCCCGTAGGTTGCAGCTAAATTGCTCAAAGCTGTGGCGCGATCGAGATTTTCGCCTTTTGCCTCAAACTGGGTCGCCGCTTGCTGCAACAGCGGTACAGCTTCCGAAAAACGTTCCTCTCGGTACAGAGTTCGAGCTTGTCGGACAAGCTGCACCGCTTGTGGTGGATTAACCTGAGCAATTCCGGGAGGAATTGCAACTGCTAGCAGACAGGAAATCACAAATAACAGAATTACTTGCCGGAGCGATCGGGTAAACTTCATATTTAGAAAATAAAATTACAATCGCAGACACACATACTAATTAACTCAAATACATCTTATCCTTGATCTGCGTTAATCCCCGTTAATCCGCCTACATCTGCGGTTAAAAAAACTAATTTTAACGGGGTACACAAACAGAAATCGGTCGAGGATTGCGATCGTCAGCAGCATTACCCGCATTGTATCCAACAAGCGTAACTTCTCCTTTCGCATTCACTACCCAACCTTGCGCCGGAACAACTTCCCGATCCCGAATTTCCCCTTCTTCCAACTTCTGTCTATCCGTTACATTTGTTAAATCCCGTACATTGCTCGTTGCCGAACTTCCTGCCTCTTCCACCCAAGGAAACGGCGATGCAGCGCTGCTGAGGGCTTCATTAGGACTTGGTGGCACTCCTCCTTTCCCAGTAGCTGTAAACTCGCTCTCGGCCCCTTGGATGCAGGGATTTGCAGCAATTAACGCAGCCGGATTCACCACATTTTGTGGCAGTTCCACTAAACCTTGAGCAGGATTCACCCCAGAAGAACTAAATGTAACACTACCTTGCAAAGCCGGGCCGCTACTTTGGGAAATAGCCGCAATATCGCTGGTAGGAACTAAAGAAGTCGGACTTACTTGCAACGCTGCAAATTCAGCATCTGTTAATCCCAAACTCGCTCGCACCTGTTCGCGAGTCACTGATGTAAACCCGAAAACATTGGGGACATTAATATTAACGCGACCACCTTGAGCCGATCGCGCATTAGCCGTAATATCGCTGTTTTCTTGCGGGAGGGCGACCAGAATATCGCTTTTAATGTTGATATTGCCACCATCAGAAATACTGGCATCAGTTGTAATTCTGCTCCCTCGGCGCAACTGGATATCTCGTGCTTCAAGGTTAATATTTGCTCCGGCACCGGATGCCGTTCTACCGTCAATGCTGCTTTGGTTGTCAAGAGAAATTGCATCTGCTTTGACGTTAATGTTACCAGCCCGTCCAGATCCCAAAGCTTGCAGATTGAGTGTTCCTTCATTGCGAAGAATCAGTTCCCCGACATTTAGATTCAACGAACCTCCGTTAGCCGTAGCATTAGGATCTATAATGTCAGACGCAATCCCAACCGAAGTCTGAATTTGACTGTTAAATTCACCTTGACCCCCATTCCCAATAACTTCTACACGACCCGCATCAATTGTGATACTTCCTGCATCCCCTTGGCCTAAAGATGCAGTGCTAATAACTCCTCCATCCCGGAGAGTCAGTACAGGTGTAGAAATGTTGATACTCCCTCCCCGATTAGCAGTATTGGCATCAGCGCAGATGAAACTGGGATTCCGACTCCCGTTTGCCAAAACTCCAGAAAAACCCTCAACTGTTACTGACTCAGTGGCCCTAACTGTCAAATTACCTCCTGGCCCCCCAGTTGTATTCAACGGTTGGTTGCCCACAACTGCCCCGCTAGATAAACTAATTCCGCCTCCTTCAGAGATAATCAACCGCTTCGTGTCGATATTAATGTCCCCGGCTTGCCCATTCACACCGCTCGCAGTTGACCCAATTAAACTTGCTACGGGACTTCCAGTGGGAGTCCGCAACACTTCTACTGATTCATTCGCTTTAATGTTGATATTCCCCGCTCCTCCTTCACCGCGGGCGAGGCTGATCAGAGCAGCACCATCGCTTACAGTTAAACGTTTTCCCTCAAAGGTGATATTTCCTCCCCTACCCGTACTCCCCACAAGTGGGCCACTGTGGATTGCAGAAGCGACCATATCTAAAACCCCGGTACGGATGGTAATATTTCCGGCGTTGCCAGCACCTAACGTGGTGGTAGTCAATGCGCTTCCATTGTCAATCAACAGTTTTCCCGTATCAATCGTGATGTTTCCGGCGGCTCCCATGCTATTAGTGCCAGTTATCAGCAGAAGTTGTGGGTCAAAAGGGTCGAAAGAGCCAGATAGCGTATAGTTACCACCAAACACTCTATAGTTATCTAATCCAATTCCGAGCATTTCTACTGAGTCGGTAGCGCGGATGTCGATCGCGCCTCCGGCACCACTTCCTGCTGTCAGTGTGGAGATTTGCGTTCCACCTTGGGCTAGAAAATTTTGAGCGTTAATATCTATACCCCTACCGTCGATATTTCCCAAAGTCAGTGCATAAATTCGCCCATTGTTGAGGTTGACATTTCCACCTCGAATATCGATTTTGCCACCACCGATTCCACTGGTGTTGAGCAGTGACCCGTTGGTTACTTGAATATTACCAAAGTTGGAAATCTTGTCATAGTTTAAACTTAATCCAAATGGCGTTGCCCCCAATCCGACCATCCCCGGACTAGCGACGCTACCGAGCAAAATTTGTCCGGTAGGTGCAGTGAGTGTTCCCTGATTTAATTCAAGATCTCCCCCCACTAGGGCGAGAGTTTGTCCGGGCCCAACTCCTAAGCCAGTGTTATTGAAAATCTGCGGGATTGCTGGGGGTAATTGTGGTAAAGTCAAGGCTGGTGCTGCTGAATAGTTAATGATTTTCCCCGGATTTTCTCGAAAGTTTAAACCGATAGGTATATTGACATTTAAAAGCGGGATTGATTGGGGATTACTGCTGCTAAATTGAGCGCCATTCTCGAAAACTATGCTATCAGCAGAACTTGCTAAAAATGAACCGCGCACATCTAGCCGCGCCTTGGGACCGAAGACAATTCCTTTCGGGTTAATTAAGAATAAATTGCCGTTTCCCAAAACTCCCAAAGTTCCTAAAATATTTGAGTAGTTTGGGCCCGTAACGCGGGTGAATATGTTGGTGATGCCGCTGGGATTGTCAAAATAAGCTCCCCGCCCTTCACGGATGTTAAATTCGCGCAAGCTGTGAAAGAGGTTAACGCCGCGAGTTGCACCGCCTGTGATTCTATCAGAGGGTAAGTTGTTGATAGTATCGGGAACAGTTCGCGAACTTTCCGCGCCCAGGGAATTATCGGGGATGATTTGGGCGATCGCGGGGAAAGGACACAGCACTAAGAATGCAAAAAATAGGGCGCAAGATTGGCGCTGCATCTTTATAATTCCTGTTAATTTAGTATGAGGAAAATAGCGACGGGTTAGCTAAAACCTGAAGAGTACCTATTGAGGTACGCAAACACCCGTCGGTTTCGGACTGCGAAGAGATGCACCACCACGTGAATTATACGCTAACAGCGTTACTTCTCCTCGATCGTCCATTACCCAACCCTGAGCGGGAATAATTTCTGTTGGTCGAATTTCGAGGGATGGTATGAGGCCTTCTATTTGCTGACTTCCACCTACCGCTGTTTCCACCCAAGGCAACGGCGATAGAGGGCTGCTGAGGGCATCATTAGGACTCGGTGGCACTCCTCCTTTCCCAGTGACGGTAAATGCGCTCCCTGCCTCTTGCGTGCAGGGATTTGCCGCAATTAGCGCCTCTGGATCGACAACATTTTGCGGCAGTTCCACTAAACCTTGAGCAGGATTCACTCCTGAAGAACTAAATGTAACACTACCTTGCAAAGCCGGGCCGCTACTTTGGGAAATCGCCGCAATATCGCTGGTAGGAACTAAAGAAGTCGGACTTACTTGCAACGCTGCAAATTCAGCATCTGTTAATCCCAAACTCGCTCGCACCTGTTCGCGAGTCACTGATGTAAACCCGAAAACATTGGGGACATTAATATTAACGCGACCACCTTGAGCCGATCGCGCATTAGCCGTAATATCGCTGTTTTCTTGCGGGAGGGCGACCAGAATATCGCTTTTAATGTTGATATTGCCACCATCAGAAATACTGGCATCAGTTGTAATTCTGCTCCCTCGGCGCAACTGAACATCCCGTGCTTCGAGGTTAATATTTGCTCCGGCACCGGATGCCGTTCTACCGTCAATGCTGCTTTGGTTGTCAAGGGAAATTGCATCTGCTTTCACGTTAATGTTACCAGCCCGTGCCGAACCCAATGCTTGCAGATTTAGAGTTCCCCCATTGCGAAGAATCAATTGCCCGACATTCAGATTCAAGGAACCTCCATTAGCCGTAGCATTGGGATTTCTAACGCGAGAGACAATGCCAACGGAAGTCTGAATTTGACTGTTAAATTCACCTTGACCGCCATTACCAATCACCTCTACGCGCCCCGCATTGATCGTGAGGCTTCCTGCTTCTCCTTTGCCTAAAGATGCAGTAGAAATAAGTCCTCCATCCCGCAGAATTACTAAAGGTGTAGAAATGTTCATACTCCCTCCCCGAGCAGCAGAGTTGGTATCAGCGGAGATGAAACTAGGATTCCGGCTCCCATTCGCCAAAACTCCAGAAATACCCTCTAGTGTGACTGACTCAGTAGCTTTAATTGTTAAATTACCTCCTGGCCCCCCAGTTGTATTCAAGGGTTGGTTGCCCACAACCGATCCGCTAGATAAACTAATTCCGCCCCCTTCAGAGATCCTCAACCGCTTGGTGTCGATATTAATGTCTCCGGCTTTCCCATTAATGCTGATTGCGGTTGCACCAATCAAAGTTGCTACGGGACTTCGAGCCGGAGTCCGCAGCACTTCTACTGATTCATTCGCTTTAATGTTGATATTCCCCGATGGTGCTTCACTGCGAGTGGTGCTGATGAGCGCACTGCCATCGCGTACGATAAAACGTTCTCCCTCAAAGGTGATATTTCCTCCCCTACCCGTACTCCCCGCGAGTGTGCCGCTGTTGATCCCTGAACCGACTAGATCGAAAACCCTGGCACGGATGGTCATATTTCCGGCATTGCCAGCACCTAACGTAGCGCTACCCGATACGGTTCCATTGTCGATCAGCAGTTGTCCTGTATCGATTGAGATGTTTCCCGCATCACCTATGCCAGCAGTGCTAGTTTCCAGCAGAATTTGTGGGTCAAAGGGGTTGATTCCTCCAGAGGCTGTATAATTTTTGACAAAGTTTTGAAAGCTCTCAAATCCAATCCCGATCAGTTCTACTGAGTCGGTAGCGCGGATGTCGATCGCGCCTCCGGCACCACTTCCTGCTGTCAGTGTAGAGATTTGCGCTCCACCTTGGGCCCGAAACTGTTGAGCGTTAATATCGATACCCCTACCGTCGATATTTCCCAAAGTTAGTGCATAAATTCGCCCACCGTTGAGGTTAACATTTCCACCTCGAATATCGACTTGACCGCCACCGATTCCACTGGTATTGATTAGTGAGCCGTTGGTTATTTCAATATTACCAAAGTTAGAAATCTTGTCATAGTTTAAACTTAATCCAAATGGCGTTGCCCCCAATCCAACTATCCCCGGACTAGCGACGCTACCGAGCAAAATTTGTCCGGTAGATGCAGTGACTGTTCCCTGATTTAATTCAAGATCTCCGCCCACTAGGGCGAGAGTTTGTCCGGGCCCAACTCCTAAGCCCACGTTATTGAAAATCTGCGGGATTGCTGGGGGTAATTTCGGTAAAGTCAAGGCTGGTGCTGCTGAATTATTAATAATATTTCCCGGATTTTCTCGAAAGTTCAAACCGATAGGTATATTGACATTTAACAGCGGGATTGATTGGGGATTACTGCTGCTAAATTGATAGCCATTCTCGAAAACTACGCTATCAGCAGAACTTGCTAAAAATGAACCGCGCAAATCTAACCTCGCATTGGAACCGAAGACAATTCCTTTGGGATTAAGTAAGAACAAGTTAGCATTACCTTGTACTCCCAGCACACCTAAAATATTAGAAGGATTGCCACCCGTAACGCGGGTGAAAATATTCGCAATCCCGTTAGGATTCGCAAAATATGCTCCTCGACCTTCACCTACGTTAAATTCTCGTAAACTGTGAAATAAATTGACACCGCGAGTTGCACCGCCTTCTATTCTGTCCGATGGTAAATTATTAATCCTGTCGGGAACTGTCCGCGAACTTTCTGCACCCAAGCTGCTATCTGGGATGATTTGGGCGACGGCGGGGAAAGGACACAGCACTAATAATGCACAAAATAGGGCGGAATATTGGCGGAGCATCTTTGAAGTCTGGTTAATTTAATATTAGGAAAATAGCGAAGGGTTAGCTAAAACCTAAAGAGTGCCTATCGAGGTACGCAAACACCCGTCGATTTCGGACTGCGAGTAGAAGCAGCACCACCTGAATTATACGCTACCAGCCTTACTTGTCCTCGATCGTCCATAACCCAACCTTGAGCGGGAATAATTTCTGTTGGCGGAATTTCTATGGATGCTCTTTCGCTTTCTACTTGCTGGCTTTCACCTAAAGCTGATTCCACCCAAGGAAACGGCGCTGCTGCGCTGCTGAGGGCATCATTAGGACTCGGTGGCACTCCTCCTTTCCCAGTCACAGTAAACTCGTTTCCTCCCCCTTCTATGCAGGGATTAGCAGCAATTAATGTGCTGGGATCGACTACATTTTGCTCTAATTCTACTAACCCTTGAGCGGGATTTACCCCAGTAGTGCTAAACGTTACTGCTCCTTGCAAAGCCGGGCCGCTACTTTGGGAAATAGCCGCAATATCGCTGGTAGGAATTAGAGAAGTCGGACTTACTTGCAACGCTGCAAATTCAGTATCACTCAGTCGTAAACTATTCCTGGCTTGTTCGCGGTTAAGGCTTGTCAAGCCAAAGATATTTGGTACATTGACCGTAACTTGTCCGCCCCTAGCTGTGCGAGCATTAGCTGTAATATCACTGTTCTCTCGCGGTAAAGCTACCAAAAGTTCGCTATTAATTTTGATATTACCGCCCTCAGAAATACCTGCATCCGTGGTGATTCTACTGCCGCGCCGCAACTGAATGTCTTGCGCTTGAAGGTTAATATTTGCCCCTGTACCAGAGACAGTCGTGCCATCAATTACGCTTTTATTATCCAGGGCAATTGAGTGAGCTACAACGTTAATATTGCCAGCCCTACCTGTTCCTGAAGATTGAACATTAACCACTGCACTATCCCGAAGAATCAATTGATTAGCATTCAAATTCAACGAGCCTGCATTTCCGCTAGCAGTGGAATTGACAGCATTGAACGCCCTACCAGCCGAGGCCTCAATTCCACTCCTCAACCGACTGTTACTCCCAATACCTTGCACTTGTAAGCGATCGGCATTAATTGTAATATCTCCTGCATCTGCTATACCCAAAGAAGCCGCAGAAATAACGCCGCCATTCTGCACAGTTAGTTTAGGTGTTGAGAGGCGGATATCTCCACCTCTACCAGAACTCGCAGTTTGAGTAACAAAAGAACTTGCTACATAGCCCGCATTCCCCAAAAATCTTGACTCGCCGCTCACTTCTATAGACTCGGAGGCTCTCACAGTTAAATTTCCTCCCGTCCCCCCACTTGTAGAAAACACGAGTTGGCCAAAAATCGCACCCGTCGTTAAACTAATTGTGGCTCCATTAGAAACACTCAGCCGCTTAGTGTCGATGCTAATATCCCCACCTTTTCCATTCGCATCAAAAGTATTCGTGCCGAGCCGAGTTTGCCCTAGACCTCCAGGAAGACTACCCGATAATTCCACAGATTCACTCGCTTTAATCGCGATATTCCCCGATGCTCCATCACTAAGGCTGAAGCTGGCAAACGCACCGCCATCGCGCAGTATTAACCGTTGGGCTTCAACAGTGATGTTTCCGCCTTGACCAGTGCTTTGGTTCGTTGTTCCGTTATAGAGTGTTGAACTGACGAGATCGATGGTGTTGGCGCGGACAGTCAAATTTCCGCCATTCCCAGCACCAAAGGTGGGGGCACCGGCCACTACCCCATTGCTCATCAACAGCCGTCCGGCTTCAATGTTAATATCTCCGGCTGCTCCACTGCCAATAGCGCTAGTGAACAGAACGATTTGCGAAATAAAGGGGTTGCCTGTTCCAGATGTCTGAAAATTTTCTGTAAGCTGCTGATAGCCCTCAATTCCCAACCCGATCATTTCTACTGAGTCAGTAGCGCGGATGTTGATATCGCTCCCTTTCCCCTCTCCCAGGGTCGTGGTGAAAATTTGCGCCCCCCCCTCTAATCGTAAGTTTTGGGCATTGATGTCAATGCCTCTGCCCTCCATATTTCCTAGTGTCAGTCCATAAATTCCTGAACCGTTAAGAGTGACATTTGAACCCCTGATGTCAACTTTCCCTCCTCCTAATCCGCTGGTATTGAGCGACGCACCGTTCATTTCAATATTGCCGAAGTTCTGAATATTACCATAGTTTAAATTCAGACCTAATGCGGTTGGTTCAAATTGCACTAAACCTGGACTTTTGATACTACCCAGAAGGATTTGTCCGGTACTGGCGGTAGCGATTCCCCCGTTGAATTGGATATCTCCACCTACTAGCGCTAAGGTTTGACCGGGGTCTACTGCTAAACCAATTTTATTAAAAATTGGTAATGGTAGGGGAAGGTCAGGCGGTGATGGGTTAGCAGCAATTGATTGGTTAATAATTGTACCAGAATTTTCTCGGAATCTCAAACCCACAGGAATATTAATCGCTAATAATGGCACTGCATTAGAATTGGCAGCGCTAAATTCAAAGCCCTTATCAAAGAGAACGCCGCTAGCTGTAGAACCGATAAATGAGCCGCGTAAATCTAACCTCGCATTGGGACCAAATACAATTCCTTTGGGATTAAGTAAAAATAAGTTAGCACTGCCTTGAACTCCCAACACGCCTAAAATATTGGAAGGATTGCCACCCGTAACGCGGGTGAAAATATTCGCAATCCCGTTAGGATTGGCAAAATATGCTCCTCGGCCTTCACCGACGTTAAATTCTCGTAAACTGTGAAATAAATTGACACCGCGAGTTGCACCGCCTTCTATTCTATCTGAGGGTAAATTGTTAATAGTTGCGGGTACTGTGCGCGAACTTTCTGCACCCAAGCTGCTGTCAGGGATGATTTGGGCGATCGCAGGGAAAGGAAACAGCAGTAAGAAAGCAAAAAATAGGGCTGAAGATTGGCGGGGCATACTTGGAATCCTGTTAATTTGGTATGAAAAAACGAGCGCGCAGATCAAACCTGAAGAGTACCTATCGAGGTACGCAAACACCCGTCGATTTCGGACTGCGAAGAGATGCACCACCACCCGAATTATACGCTAACAGCGTTACTTCTCCTCGATCGTCCATTACCCAACCTTGAGCGGGCATAATTTCTGTTGGCCCAACTGCTATGGATGCTTTTTCGCCTTCTACTTGCTGACTTCCACCTAAGGCTGGTTCCACCCAAGGAAACGGCGCTGCTGCGCTGCTGAGAGCATCATTAGGACTCGGTGGCACTCCTCCTTTCCCAGTCACAGTAAACTCGTTTTCTGCCCCTTCTATGCAGGGATTAGCAGCAATTAACGTGCTGGAATCGACTACATTTTGCTCTAACTCTACTAACCCTTGAGCGGGATTTACCCCAGTAGTGCTAAACGTTACTGCTCCTTGTAATGCGGGGCCAGACTGTTGAGAAATAGCGGCGATATCGCTAGTGGGAAGTAAAGAAGTTGGATTCACTTGTAAAGCTGCAAATCCAGAATCAGTCAGTCCTAAACTACTTCTGGCTTGTTCCCGTGTCACTGTTGTAAAACCAAAAACATTCGGGACATTTACTGTAACTTGACCGCCCATAGCAGTACGAGCATTAGCTGTAATATCGTTATTTTCATTGGGTAAAGTAGCCAAAATATCGCTATTAATTCTGATATTTCCCCCGTCAGAAATCCCTGCATCCGTTGTAATTCTGCTGCCGCGCCGTAACTGGATATCTTGCGACCTAATATTAATATTTCCCCCACCGCCAAATTCAGTTGTACCATCAATACTCGCTTTGTTATCCAAAGTAATTGAGTTAGCTACAACATTAATATTTCCAGCCCTTCCCCTTCCTAAAGACTGAACACTAACCGTTGCTCCATCCCGGATACTCAATCGATTTACATTCAAATTTAATGAACCCGCGTTCCCCGTAGCGTTGGGATTGACAATAAGAGAAAAGCTGCCAGCCGAAGCCTCAATTCTACTTGCGAAACGACCGTTACTCCCCGCACCTTTAAGTTCTATGCGATCGGCATCAATAGTAATATTTCCGGCATCTACTGCACCCAAAGAAGCCGCAGAAATAATTCCCCCATTCCGCAGAGCGAGCATCGGTGTAGAGAGGTAAATATCTCCACCCCGACCAGAACTTGAAGTTTGAGTAGCCAGAGCACTCGCTCCGAATCCTACATTTCTCAAAACTCCAGATACCCCGCTCACTTCGATAGACTCGGAAGCTCTCACAGTTAAATTTCCTCCTAGACCTCCATTTCTAGAAAACACGACTTGCCCAACAACCGCACCCGTTGATAAACTAATTGAGGCTCCATCAGAAACACTTAGCCGCTTAGTGTCGATGTTAATATCCCCGGATTTACCATTGCCATCAAAAGAGTTTGTACCGATACGAGTTTGCGCTGCACTTCCAGAAATACCCCCCGACAATTCTACAGATTCAGTTGTTTTAATCGTGATATTTCCTGATGCTCCATCGCTGCGGCTGATGCTAACTAAACCACCTGCATCGCGTATAATTAACCGTTGGGCCTCAATATTGATATTGCCGCCAGAGCCGGTACTTTTCTTAGTTGTTCCATTATTGATTGCTGAACTAACGATCTCGAAGGTGTTAGCGCGGACAGTCAGATTTCCCCCATTTCCAGCACCCAGGGTGGCGGTACCGCCTACTACCCCATCACGCAACAGCAGCCGTCCGGTATGGATGTTAACCTCTCCAGAAGTTCCACTGCCCAAAGTACCACTATTAATTACAATTTGGGGGTCAAAGGGGTTGAGGGTTCCAGATAATATATATTGGCTATAAAATCGCTGATAGCCTCCTATTCCCAACCCAATCATTTCTACTGAGTCAGTAGCGCGGATATTCATATTACTCCCGTTTCCATCTCCCAAGGTTGAAGTAAGGATTTGCGCTCCTTTATCTACTCGTAAATTGTGAGCGTTGATGTCAATCCCTCTACCATCAATATTTCCCAATGTTAGGCTATAAATTCCCGAACTACTGACGGTGACGTTTCCACCTCGGATGTCAATTTTTCCACCTCCTAATCCGCTGGTATTGATGGACGCACCGTTCATTTCAATATTGCCAAAGTTCTGAATATTACTGTAGTTTAAATTCAGACCTAAAGCTGTTGGTTCAAATTGCACTAAACCTGGACTTTTCACACTTCCCAGCAATATTTGTCCGGTATAAGCTGTTAAGTTTCCTCTTTGTAGTTGAATGTCACCGCCAATTAATGCTAAAGTTTGACCCGGCTCTACTGCTAAACCAAGTTTGTTTGAAGTAGGAATTTCTACGGGCAATGGCGGTAAGGTGGGTGTGGGGCCGATTGCTTGGGAAGAGTTGATAATTGTGCCAGAATTTTCTCTAAATCTTAAACCCACAGGAATATTAATCGCTAACAATGGCACTGTATTAGCATCGGTCGCACTAAATTCAAAGCCATTATCAAAGAGAACGCCACTACCAGTTGAACCAATAAATGAACCGCGCAAATCTAACCGCGCATTGGGGCCAAAGACAATCCCTTTTGGGTTAATTAAAAACAAGTTACTGTTTCCTAAAACTCCCAGAGTTCCTAAAATATTAGAAGGGTTGCCGCCCGTAACGCGGGTGAAGATGTTGGCAATTCCGCTGGGATTTTCAAAATAAGCTCCCCGCCCTTGACGGATGTTAAATTCGCGCAAGCTGTGAAAGAGGTTAACGCCGCGAGTTGCACCGCCAGTGATTCTATCTGAGGGTAAGTTGTTGATAGTATCGGTCACTGTCCGCGAACTTTCTGCACCCAAGCTGCTGTCTGGGATGATTTGAGCGATCGCAGGGAAAGGAAACAGCAATAAGAATGCAAAAAATAGGGCGGAAGATTGGCGGTGCATACTTGGAATCCTGTTATTTTGGTATGAAAAAACGAGCGCGCAGATCAAACCTAAAGAGTACCTATCGAGGTACGCAAACACCCGTCGATTTCGGACTGCGAAGAGATGCACCACCACGTGAATTATACGCTACCAGCCTTACTTCTCCTCGATCGTCCATTACCCAACCTTGAGCGGGAATAATTTCTGTTGGTCGAATTTCTATGGATGCTTTTTCGCCTTCTACTTGCTGACTTCCACCTAAGGCTGGTTCCACCCAAGGAAACGGCGCTGCTGCGCTGCTGAGGGCATCATTAGGACTTGGTGGCACTCCTCCTTTCCCAGTCACAGTAAACTCGTTTTCTTGCCCTTGGATGCAGGGATTAGCAGCAATTAACGTGCTGGGATCGACTACATTTTGCTCTAATTCTACTAACCCTTGAGCGGGATTTACCCCAGTAGTGCTAAACGTTACTGCTCCTTGCAAAGCCGGGCCGCTACTTTGGGAAATAGCCGCAATATCGCTGGTAGGAATTAGAGAAGTCGGACTTACTTGCAACGCTGCAAATTCAGCATCACTCAGTCCTAAACTATTCCTGGCTTGTTCGCGGTTAATGCTGGTAAACCCAAAGATATTTGGTACATTGACTGTAACTTGTCCGCCCATAGCTGTGCGAGCATTAGCTGTAATATCACTATTCTCTCGCGGTAAGGCTACCAAAAGTTCGCTATTAATTCTGATATTTCCACCATCTGAATTACCTGTATCGGTGGTAATTCTGCTACCGCGCCGCAACTGAATGTCTCGCGCTTGGAGGTTAATATTTGCCCCGCCGCCTGCATCAGTTGTGCCATTAATGCTGCCTTTGTTATCAAGGGCAATTGAGTCGGCTACAACGGTGAGAGTACCAGCTTGCGCCGTTCCCAGAGCCCGGACGCTGATCGCGGCCCCATCCCGAACCGTCAATCGATCGACCTTGAGATTAATTGAACCCGCATTTCCCGTAGCGTTGGGAATGGGAATGCCCAAGAAATTGCCCCCCGAACCGTCAATTTGACTAATAAATCGACCGTTAAGAGCGCTGCCCAAGACTTCTACGCGATCGGCATCAATCGTGAGGCTGCCTGCATTTCCCGTACCCAAAGAAGACTGTAAAATTACTCCCCCATCCCGCAAAGTCAGCACAGGCGTGGCAATGTAAATATTGCCTCCCTGACTAGAACCACTGGTTTCACTTGCTAAGAAACTAAGACTGTATTCTCCATTTGCCAAAACTCCAGAGATACCTACTAACTCTACCGACTCAGAGGCCCTAATTGTCAAATTGCCTCCGGGTCCCCCATTAGAGAAGAGACTATTGCCAATAGTCCCACCGCTCGATACAGCAATTCCGGCTCCTTGGGCAGCAATTAACCGCTTAGTGTCGATCGTAATATCCCCGGCTTTACCTTTCCCATTGGGATCTATAGAGGCGGCGCTGATCAATGTTTGCACCACACTCCCAGGGGGAGTCCTTAACACTTCTACTGATTCAGCAGCTTTAATAGTGATATTTCCTGAGGCTCCCTCACTGCTGGTGGTACTGGTGAGAATAGCACCATCACGCACGATTAATTTCTGGCTGGCAACGGTGATGTTTCCCCCCGTACCCCTACTACCCTGTAATGACCCACTGCTGACCGTAGAACCAGCCTGATCGATAAAGTTGGCATGGATGTTAATATTTCCCCCATTTCCCGCACCTAACGTGCTGCTACTACCTGCCACAGCCCCATTGCCTATCAGCAGGCGTTCGGTATCAATCGTGATGTCTCCTGAGGCTCCTGTGCCAGAAGTGCCAGTGCTTAGAACAATTTGCGGATCAAAAGGATCGACTGTTCTCAATCTCCGATAATTAACTAAAAATTGTTGATAGCTCTCAAAGCCAATCCCACTCATTTCTACTGAGTCAGTAGCGCGGATGTTGATATCGCTTCCTCTCCCTTCTCCTAGTGTGGAGGCGAAAATTTGCGACCCCCCCTGTACTCGTAAGTTTTGGGAATTGATGTCAATGCCTCTACCATTTATATTTCCGAGTGTCAGTCCATAAATTCCTGAACCATTAAGATTAATATTTCCCCCTCGAATATCGACTTTCCCACCTCCTAATCCGCTGGTATTTATAAATGCGCCGTTCATTTCAATATTGCCGAAGCTCTGAATACTGCTATAGTTTAAATTCAAACCTAAAGCTGTTGGTTCAAATTGCACTAAACCTGGACTTTTCACACTTCCCAGCAATATTTGTCCGGTATAAGCTGTTAAGTTTCCTCTTGGTACTTGAATGTCACCGCCAATTAATGCTAAGGTTTGACCGGGATCTACTGCTAAACCGAGTTTATTAGAAACAGGAATTTCTACGGGTAATGGTGGTAAGGTTGGTGTGGGGCCAATTGCTTGGGAAGTGTTGATAATTGTGCCAGAATTTTCTCTAAACCTTAAACCTACAGGAATATTAATTGCTAACAATGGCACTGTATTAGCATCTGTCGCACTAAATTCAAAGCCATTATCAAAGAGAACGCCACTACCAGTTGAACCGATAAACGATCCGCGCAAATCTAACCGAGCATTGGGGCCGAATATAATCCCTTTTGGGTTAATTAAAAATAAGTTACTGTTTCCCAAAACTCCCAGAGTTCCTAAAATATTAGAAGGGTTGCCGCCCGTAACGCGGGTAAAGATGTTGGCAATTCCGCTGGGATTGGCAAAATATGCTCCCCTCCCTTGACGGATGTTAAATTCGCGCAAGCTGTGAAAGAGGTTAACACCGCGAGTTGCACCGCCTTCTATTCTGTCGGATGGTAAGTTATTAATAGTGTCAGTCACTGTCCGCGAACTTTCTGCACCCAAGCTGCTGTCTGGGATGATTTGGGCGATCGCAGGGAAAGGAAACAGCAGTAAGAATGCAAAAAATAGGGCGGAAGATTGGCGGGGCATCTTTTAATTCCTGTTAATTTAGTATTAGGCAAATAGCGATCGGTTAGCTACAACCTGAAGATTACCTATCGAGGTACGCAAACACCCGTCGGTTTCGGACTGCGAAGAGATGCACCACCACCTGAATTATAGGCTACCAGCCTTACTTGTCCTCGATCGTCCATTACCCAACCTTGAGCGGGCATAATTTCTGTTGGCTGAACTTCTATGGATGCTCTGTGGTCTTCTATTTGCTGACTTCCACCTACCGGTGGTTCCACCCAAGTAAACGGGCTAGAATTGCTGCTGAGGGCATCGTGAGGACTCGGTGGCAATCCCCCCCGCCCAGTCACAGTAAACTCGTTCTCGGCCCCTTGGATGCAGGGATTTGCAGCAATTAACGCAGCCGGATTCACTAAATTTTGCGGCAGTTCCACTAAACCTTGAGCGGGATTCACTCCAAAAGAACTAAATGTTACCGCCCCTTGCAAAGCCGGGCCGCCACTTTGGGAAATCGCCGCGATGTCGCTGCTGGGAAGTAGGGATGTAGGACTTACTTGCAACGCTGCAAATTCGGCGTCACTGAGCTCCAACCTGCTTCTGACTTGTTCGCGACTGGCTGCTGTAAAGCCGAAGA
Source organism: Microcoleus sp. Pol7_A1 (assembly GCF_036701085.1). NCBI lineage: Bacteria > Bacillati > Cyanobacteriota > Cyanophyceae > Oscillatoriales > Microcoleaceae > Microcoleus > Microcoleus sp. Pol7_A1. The sequence goes on along the minus strand of NZ_JAUBQD010000032.1, from coordinate 3,673 downwards.
CATTGGGGACATTAATATTCACGCGGCCGCCGCCTGCTGTGCGGGCGTTGGCTGTAATGTCGCTGTTTTCTTGCGGGAGGGCGACAAGAATGTTGCTGTTGATGTTAATATTGCCGCCGTCAGAACTGCCTGCATCGGTGGTAATTCGGCTGTTGCGGCGCAATTGGATCGATCGCGCTTGCAGGTTAATATTTGCTCCTGTACCGGATATAGTCGTGCCGTCAATACTGCTTTTATTGTCAAGGTCGATCGAATTTGCGACAACATTAATATTACCAGCGCGTCCGGTTCCCGTAGCCTGCACTGTCACTGTAGCTCCATCTCTGACAATTAATCGATCGGCATTCAGATTCAACGAACCCGCATTTGCCGTAGCATTGGGATTAGTACCAAATATCTTGCCCACCGAAGCATCAATTGTACTGAGAAACAGACCATTATTTCCGCTGCCGCTGACCTCAATGCGATCGGCATTAACAGTAATATTCCCCACATCCCCTACACCCAAAGAACTCGTAGAAACTACTCCCCCATCCCGCACGGTTAGGCTTGGCGTATCAATGCGAATATCCCCGCCCCGACTAGAGCTCAAAGTTCCAGAACTCAGCGCGCTAGCACTCTGAATTCCGCTGCTCAAAAGTGGAGAAATACCTGAAATTTCTACTGATTCAGTAGCCCTAACTGTTAAATTTCCAGCAGGCCCCCCATCCCTAGAAAACAAAAACCTGCCAATTAACACACCCGATCCTACTGTAAACGCAGAACCCCCTGAGAGACTCAACCGCTTGGTATCGACGTTAATATTCCCCGCCCTGCCGTTAGATCCGATACTCAGCGTGCTAATTCCGGTGGATACAACTGTGGTCGGCCCGCTGTTAGACAATTCTACTGATTCAGCAGCATTAATGTTGATATTCCCCGAGGCGCCGCTGCTGTAGCTCGTCGTACCGAGAATAGAACCATTGCGCATAATTAATCTCGCGACATCAACACTAATGCTTCCTCCCGCACCGGTACTTTCTTTAGCTGTGCCGTTGTTAATTCCAGAACCCACCATCTCAAAAGTATTGGCGCGAATGATTAAATTTCCGCCCCTTCCACCGCCAAAAGTGATGCCGCTACCTACTACCCCATTGTTGAAGAGCAGGCGGCCGGTGTCGATCGTAATATTCCCTCCCGAACCAGCGCCAGCACTAGCATTAAACAGCACAAATAGCGGGTCAAACGGGTCTGTAGTTCCCGATACCAAATATTTAATTGCAACCTGTTGATAGCCCTCAACTCCCAGCCCGCTCATTTCTACTGAATCAGCAGCCCGGAAATTGATATTACCTCCTGCACCATCTCCTAGAGTCAAAGTAGAAAATTGCGATCCGTTTTCCACTCGCAACTTTTGAGCGCTGATATCGATACCTCTACCGTCAATATTTCCCAGTGTCAGCGCATAAATTCGCGCACCGCTGAGGGCGACATTTCCACCTTTTAACTCTACTCTACCGCCACCGATTCCGCTGGTGTTGATGAGTGTTCCATCGGCTATTTGAATATTGCCGAAGTTCTGAATATTGTCATAATTTAAAGTTAAATTTCCTTTTTCCCCCGCTGTCAGTGCGAAATTAACTAAACCGGGGCTGGCTGCGCTACCGAGTAAAATTTGTCCGCTGCTGGCGGTTAAATTGCCGCCTTGGAGTTGGATGTCGCCGCCAATGAGTGCTAAAGTTTGACCTGGTTCTACTGCTAAACCAACTCGATCGCTAATTGGGATTGGCACAGCAGAGGCTGGGAGGTTTACCTTTCCTAAAGCCGTCGATTGGTTGACAATTGCACCGGGATTGTCTCTAAATCTTAAACCAACGGGAATATTAACTGTTAACAGCGGGGATGTTTGCGGGTTGGTGCTGCTGAATTCAAAGCCGTTATTAAACACAATACTGTCAGCGGTTGAACCAATAAACGAACCGCGCAAATCTAACCGAGAATTCGGGCCGAAGACAATCCCTTTTGGGTTAATTAAAAATAAGTTGCCGTTGCCTAAAACTCCCAGAGTTCCTAAAATATTAGAAGGGTTGCCGCCTGTAACGCGGGTGAAGATGTTGGCAATTCCGCTGGGATTTTCAAAATAAGCTCCCCGCCCTTGACGGATGTTAAATTCTCCCAAGCTGTGAAAGAGGTTAACGCCGCGAGTTGCACCGCCAGTGATTCTATCGGAGGGTAAATTGTTGATAGTATCGGGAACTGTCCGCGAACTTTCCGGGCCCAGGGTATTATCGGGGATGATTTGGGCGAAGGTTTTCGAGGGAAATAGCAATAAGAAAACAAAAAGTAGAGCGGAAGACAGGCGAGACATAGCTTAAATCCTGTTATATAAATAATATCGTTTCCGCTTCAATCAGAATTATATATTTGGATCGTATCAGTGCGAGTGTCCCCGCTCGCGATCCAAGTAGCGAGCGGGGATGCTCGCACTACATAATTCCGATGCTACGGGATTTGAGATCGCAGCTTGAATCCACTCATAGGACTGTCCAAATTGCACCACTCAAGATCCGTCAGTTAAGCGCTGAGTTAAGGCGATCGCGAAAACCACCCGCAGGCTACACCAACGCGCCTAACGCTCTCAACAATGTCGCTTTTTGAGCGTTCGTCAATCCCGTTGCGTCTTGAATATTCATGCCTTCATACAGCCGATCGCCCATCAACGTCTTAATATAACGTCCGGTTGCGACATCCCACAGCTTAATCGTGCGATCGAGACCGCCACTTAATAAAAATTGGCCGTCAGCGCTAAAGATAACTGATATTAATTCCGGTTGCACCGGAATAATATAGAGGACACGGCGCCGTGCTGTTTCCATACCGCTATTAGTTGTAGGGATACGGCACTGCCGTCTCGAAAGCTGTGGGTAATATTAATGCCGATGCTAATCGTATTAAAAACAAGATTGACAACCTTGCTAGATCCGCAGCCATAGGCTAAGATTTTGCAAATGTTGAGAACACAATGACGATACTTTCAACTATGAACTACCGAAACCACATCACGATCGAAGCAAATAAACGCGGTGGTAAGCCTTGTGTACGCGGCTTGCGAATTACGGTTTATGAAGTGCTTGAGTACCTGGCTTCCGAGATGACCGAAGCAGAAATTCAAGGGCGATTTTCCCGATCTGACGCGAGAAGATTTAAAAGCCTGCATTGCTTATGCTGCTGATCGCGAGCGTCGGTTTATGACCGATCCCTTATCCGCATGAAATTACTTTTTGATGAAAACTTGTCGCCCAAGTTACCGAACAGTTTGAGCGATATTTTCCCAAATTCGCTTCACGTCCTTTGATGTGGGGATGAAAGCAACGATCGACCCAGTAGTTTGGGATTATGCAAAAGACAATGATTTGATGATTGTCTCGAAAGACGCCGATATGCACGACCTGAGCTTAGTATTTGGGAATCCACCGAAAGTTATTTGGCTTCGCCTTGGAAACTGTTCGACATTGCAAGTTGAAAATTTGCTGCGTCGGGATTTTAACGCGATCAAATTATTTTATGAAGACGAGAATTTATCGCTGCTTGCTTTATCATAATCCAGTATTTTGCCGCAGGGTAAACGCATCTTAATTTCAACCTAAAACATGATAAGATTAAGTATTTAGCTAAATCAAGTGCGTAATTCATA
>NZ_JAUBQD010000031.1:72928-79315 GCF_036701085.1 Microcoleus sp. Pol7_A1 | reverse complement strand
TTCATTTTTTTATGGTCACAATCAAGTATTGCATATAATTGTATCACAATCATGATAATGATTTAGGATTGCTATATATGTTTTGAGTTGAAAATTTAAGTCAGCATCAGCCACTACTTTCGGAGGGTCTAACTGAGGTGCTCCGGCAATAAAAACGTACCAGTATCCACTCGCACCGAGGAGGAGGATTGTACCGGCACCGATACCTAAAACTTTTCCCAGCCACTTAGGCATACTTTCAATCTCTCTTTTTGATAGGCGATCGCAATCCGTACATTATATGCAAGTATATTGTAGAACTGTAGGTGAGGTCGATCGCACATTTTGCAGCTAAACTGCAACGGTCTTTGGGGCCCGTTCCACAGTTAAACTGCAACGATGTTAAATTCTTCAATTCTTTAATCTAAAATGGTATGACTTATCACAATCCTACTCCTACAGTTGATATTATCATCGAATTAGCCGATCGCCCCCACCGCCCGATCGTACTCATCGAACGCCGCAATATTCCCTACGGCTGGGCAATTCCCGGCGGCTTTGTTGATTACGGAGAATCGGTAGAAACGGCGGCCAAACGCGAAGCTTTAGAAGAAACGAGCTTGAATGTAGAATTAATCGAGCAATTTTACGTTTATTCTGACCCAGATCGCGACGCCCGCCAACACACAATCAGTATTGTATTCTTGGCTTCTGCAATCGGCGAACCTCAAGCCGCCGACGATGCTAAAAATTTACAATTTTTTGAATCTTGGCAGATTCCCCATCAATTATGTTTCGATCACGATCGCATTTTACGAGATTATTGGCGTTACCGTCATTATGGATTGCGTCCGCGTTTGTAGGGTGAGGGTTTTTAACCGCAGATGCACGCAGATTAACGCAGATTGATTGCGATGATTTATCTGTGTTAATCTGCGGTTAAATTCATCAAACTAAATTCTATGCAAAGCTTGACAATATTAGGCGGAGGTGCTTGGGGTTCGGCACTGGCAAATCTGGGAGGCAAAAAAGGCGATCGAGTTAATTTGTGGTCGCGCAGCAGTTCTTTTAATCTAGAATCAGTTATAACAGGTGCGGATGTTGTTGTTTCGGCAGTTTCGATGAAAGGAGTTGGAGCAACAGTCGATCGACTGCTTGCGTTAGAGTTAAGTCCCGATACAATTATAGTTACTGTCACCAAAGGTTTAGACCCGGCGAGCACGCGCACTCCGTCTCAAATTTGGCAAAATGCCTTTCCTAACAATTCAATTGTGGTACTTTCCGGCCCTAATCTTTCAGAAGAAATTCAGCAAGGATTGCCGGCTGCAACGGTAGCGGCGAGTTTGGATTTAGCTGCGGCCAAGCAAGTGCAAAATATTTACAGTTCTGATATTTTTCGGGTTTATGTGAATGAAGATCCGCTGGGCACTGAGTTAGGTGGAACTTTGAAAAATGTATTTGCGATCGCGGCTGGTGTTTGCGACGGTTTACAATTAGGAACTAATGCTAAATCTGCTTTGCTGACTCGCGCTTTGCCGGAAATGATTCGGGTGGGAGTTCGTTTGGGAGCTCGCGCAGAAACTTTTTACGGTTTGTCTGGTTTGGGAGATTTGCTCGCTACTTGCAACAGTCCTTTATCGCGCAATTATCGGGTTGGTTTCGGGTTAGCTAAAGGCAAATCATTAGAGCAAATTTTGAACGACTTGCAGAGCACTGCTGAGGGAGTCAATACTACTAATGTGTTGATTGATTTAGCGGATAGGCGCGAAATTGAAGTCCCCGTTTCCCGTCAAGTTTATCGCTTATTAAATGGTGAAATTACTGCCGAGCAAGCCGTTTTATCGCTGATGGAACGAACTTTGAAACCGGAGATTTTATAGCAGAAGGAAGACGGAAGAAGGAAGAAGGAAGAAGGAAGAAGGAAGAAGCAATAAAATCAATCGTTTCAGCCATTAACAACGTCCTAACCGTCTTGGCTGTTGCTATATAACCTGCACAACTAGATAGGTAAGGACTTAAGCAAAGCCTAAGCCCCTACCCGTAGCTGAAGTTTCAAGGATTTGCCTCACGAGTTGCTAGTTATCAATTAAGAGTTCTAAGCTGGATTGGTCGAGCGGTCAGATTGATGTTTCGATCGCTCAGCAGAGAGAGAGTTTAAGGAATTGAAGATGAGTTGTGAATCCAAAACTCTTTAACTCATAGCTGCTACTACTTAACTCATAACTCATAACTCATAACTTGCAGAGCGAGTTGCACCAGCTTTACATCTTGCCTTTCTGCATTACCTCTTGAAGGTGCTGCCGAATTTCCTGCGCGTGCTCCATGTCAGCTTGCTGCAATTTTTGAAACAGCTCAGCACAAGGCTGAGAACCTGTTTCTTGAGCATCTTTCATGTAAGTTTCGTAGGCTTTCAAAGCTTCAGACTTGTTGTGCAAAACTGTTAACAAATCATACTCGAGGTTGCTGATGACTGTACTACCGTTAGTGCTCATAAACTGACCTTCTGCTAGGATTTGTTCCAAGTTTGACCGATCCAGAGATGACTGTTCATCTGTCTAGAAGGGTAGATAATTTTTACTTTCCGCCGTAATAAAACGCAACTTCTTTATCTTTCAGCGGTGCGAAGTCAGCAGCAACGAGCATTTTATCGAGCTCGTTTTGAGGCAGATGTTTGACACCGATGCGGACAATGCGCGATCGCATTGTATTTGACACGCCACTGCGCTGTCTCCCGGCTTCTAATCCCATTACTTGCTTGTAGAGGTCTAATTTTGCTTGCGGAATCGGAGTACCGTCAAAGTCGATTCCAGAGGCGATCGCAACATCGATCGCATCTGCACCAGTTGTAGATTGAGCCGCTGAGTTTGTTTCTGAAGACATTGTGCAAATTAAATAAAAAGGACGATCGTCATAAAAAGTAGTTTAGTCCTAAAAGTGCCAAAGTTGAGCACCAAACTCTAGCACAGCTCAAAATAACGTAAACTCGTGAAACAAGCTAAACAGTCCGCCCCACACTCTTCGATTACTGTTCGATTAAGGACTGTTTGGCACAAAGGCGAGATCCTTGAGCATTTCTTCAAACAACGGATTGCCAAAACTCATCAATTGCAGTGAAGCATTTTCGTCAAAGATATCCGGGTAAAATGTCATAGGATAAATGCAACCTTGATAGTTAAGATGCCAAGTGCTAAAATAATTGCAGAATTTTTTACCATAAGACCAATGTCCTGGCAGTCCCAGAAGTTGCAATAAATCAAAAACTTCGATCGTGTCAATCTGCATTGGCGTGGCGGATAATAATAAGAGCGATCGGCTTTTTTCTTTCAATTGCTGCATTAACTCTAGCAACCGATTCGGAGTTTCCTTGCGGTTTTGCTGGCTTTGGCGGCAGGCGTGATGCGCTTCATCCAGAATCACCAAGTCCCACGGTTGCGCGTCTAAAAGCTGTTTTGTGGGATCGCTCCGACGGACTAAATGAGATGATGCTAAAATGAGATTTTGGGAATTCCAAATATTCTTTTCCTCTGAGTGACTCCTCTCCCCATAGGAATTTTTTAATTCACCTTTTCTATAACTCCAAAAGTTCAAGTTAAGTTAAATTTTTTACGCAATTCTTCGTGCCATTGCGGCTGAATGCTGGCGCGTGCTAAAATTAACACAGGTTTGACTTTTTGGCTGATGAGTAAGTAACGCAGAATCAACCCGGTTTCGATGGTTTTTCCCAATCCAACTTCATCCGCAATTAAAAAACTTTTTGGCAAATCTGCCGCAACTCGGCGCAATATTTTAACTTGATGTGGCTAAGGTTTAATCGGAATAGATTTCAAACAATAATCGAGACAACTTGGTGAAGCGTACAAGTTGAAAAGCGGTTCCAATTTAGCATAATCTAGAGATATTTCAGCATTCCCAATAACTCCTCCTAACTTCTCACTACTGAATTCTGACAGATATGCCAGAGTGCAATTTCATCGTGAGTTTTGCCACCCCCACAACTCGTTTCCAAACGAACCACCCCCGCCCCGGCGCTTTGCTTCATCAAGCGGCTGAAAACTTCCCGAATTAGGGTTTTGATGCCGTCAGTTGCGAAGGTATTGGCAAAGAATTTATTGGCATTTTGATAAACTTGAGGTGCATTTCCTTCGACTACCAGCCGCAATTTTGCTGCAAATAAATCTAGAGACAAGTCTCCAGATAAAATCTCATCTCTGGACACGCAGTATCAAAGATTAATGGCAGCATCTAACGATCCTTTTGTGTTGGGTAAATGATTAAAATCGACATTTCCGCCGCTAACAATCACGCCAATCCTCGTATTTTCAGCCTGCACCACACCTGACAACAAAGCCGCCGCCGCTAACACTCCTGTCGGTTCAACAACTATCTTCATGCGTTCCCACATAAAAAACATTGTGCTGCGAATTGCCTCTTCTGAAACAGTTGCCATATCGTCCACATAATGCAGCACCAAAGGAAAGGTTAATTTGCCCAAAGATGGCGTGCGCGCACCGTCAGCAATCGTATCGGGGTTAGTAACAGTTTGCAGCGTTTTCGTGCGGAACGATCGCGCAGCATCGTCTGCTTGCTGGGGTTCTACTCCTATTACTTTACACTGCGGAGACAAAGTTTTTGCTGCGATCGCGCATCCCGACAGCAAACCGCCGCCGCCGCAGCAAACCAGCAGCAAATCCAACTCCCCAACTTCTGCGATTAATTCCAGCGCCGCCGTACCTTGTCCCGCAATCACCCACGGATGATCGTAAGGAGGAATAATTGTTAAGTGTCGTTCTGCGCCAATTTTGGCGGTGAGGTCTTCCCGCGCAACTTGAGTGCGATCGTACAAAATAATTTCTGCGCCGTAGCCGCGAGTCGCCTCTTGCTTGACTTTTGGCGCGTCTGCCGGCATCACGACAGTAGCAGGAATTTCTAGCAACTGTGCGGCAAGGGTGATCGCCTGCGCGTGATTTCCCGAAGAAAAAGTCAGCACTCCCCGCTGTTTTTCGGCTTCAGATAGCTGCATTAAAGCATTGCAAGCACCCCGAAATTTAAACGAACCCGTCCGCTGAAAGTTTTCGCATTTGAAAAATACCTGAGAATTCGTCCGTTTGTTAACAGTTTCCGAAGTCAGCACCGGTGTCTTGAAAGCTTTACCCTGCAAGCGCTTTGCGGCCGCCTCCACATCGGCGAAACTGACTGGCAAGGGATTTTCTGTAGAGAAGTCGGTACTCATAGATTTTAGATTTGGACTATCGAGGACTCTATTTGTAGGGTGGGGATTGCCCGCTTCACTCCTACCATTAAATTATAAATTTTTATGATATTTTGGGGCTAATAATTATTAGATATTGCGCTTAATTGTCAAAAAGGCTGTTGACTAAAATCAAAGTTATGACAATTTACTATCAAAAAGTAAAGTGAGGTTTGTACTTGCACAGGAGAGGGATTAATCAATACAAATTTAACCACCGCCCGATTAATTTTCGGGAAACAGCACGGCGCCTTGTCCTGATTTCGGGTAACGGGTAAAATAAACCGGATTGGATGGTGAAATTGCCCGATCGCGCGATCGAATCCAACCATCGATAACAAGGCAAAAGAGGACACCGCAATACCGTTTCCCTACCCAAAAAAGAGCGGCTAAATTGTTTAACAATTACAAAAAAAAGGACACAGCATTGCTGTGTCCTTAACCGTATCTTGTAGGAACACGGCATTACCGTGTCCCCATCCGTACCGCCGATATCCCAATTACGATTCTTGCAGTTTAGAACAAGAAGAATTCAGAATTACCGGAAATTCCTAAATCGACATCGACAGTAGCAAACAAACTGTTACCGCCAACCGTAGAACCGTTGCTATCGTAATACAGTTTAGTAGATGCAGACAAACTGTCGTAGATAGCCATGATCGATGGCCCGGTTAAAGTTGCTTCGAGCGCAGTTACAGAAACTGTACTGCTGTAAGCGTAGAAACTCGAACCCAAAGGTCCCGATCCGGTGGTAAATGCGGCAAAACCAGTGGTGTCGAGGTTAATTACATCATCAGCAATGCTGTAATTGGTAATTAAATCCCCGCCGTCAGCAGTAGTTCCGCTGAACACAAACACATCCAAACCAGCACCGCCGTTGAGAACATTGGTTCCCACACCACCGATTAAAGTGTCATTCCCAATACCGCCGTTGAGAGTATCGCTACCGCCACCGCCGAAGAGGCTGTCATTGCCATCGTCGCCGGAAATGCTGTCGTTACCCAAACCGCCGTCGAAAATGTCGGCACCGCTACCGCCGCTGAAGATGTCAGCAAACTCAGTACCAGTGACGCTGTTAGCAGCCGCATCTCCGGTAAACAAGACAGGAGTAGTGAAGTTGTAACCGCCAGCACCAGAACCGAAATTGTTAAATGCGGTCG
>NZ_JAUBQD010000031.1:53235-72828 GCF_036701085.1 Microcoleus sp. Pol7_A1 | reverse complement strand
CGCATCTCCGGTAAACAAGACAGGAGTAGTGAAGTTGTAACCGCCAGCACCAGAACCGAAATTGTTAAATGCGGTCGGGTAAGTGTTCCCAGCAGCAGTTAAATCGGCAACGCTACCTGAGTTGGCAGTAGTACCAGACCCAGAAGATACGATCGTACCTGTAAATACAAAGTCCGCCGTTCCCAGATTGGTAGTAGCAGTACCCAAATTAGCAATCAAGGTAGAACCACCGGCTGTCGTACCGTTCGAGTCAAAATACAACACAGTCTCGTTCGAGGCATTCGTAAATGCGAAGAAACCAGCAGTTGTAGAATTGCCCAAGGCAGACGCTTGTGCAGCTTCCAAAGAGGCATAACTGCCGCCGCTGAAAATCACTAACTCTTTGCCAGTAATGTCCGGAGTTGAACCCGTCACACCGTCAAAGTTAGTCGTCGTCAAATTGCCGAATTCGCTCGCGCTAAACTGGAATTTGTCAGTTCCAGAGGTAAAGTCGGTAATCGTATCGCCGCCTTCGCCTGCTGCTTTGTAAACAAACAGATCCGCACCAGCACCGCCAGTCAGAATATCTGCACCAGAACCGCCGCTGAAGATGTCAGCAAATTCAGTACCAGTGACGCTGTTAGCAGTCGCATCTCCGGTAAACAAGACAGGAGTAGTGAAGTTGTAACCGCCAGCACCTGAACCGAAATTGTTAAAGTCGGTCGGGTAAGTGTTCCCAGCCGCAGTTAAATCGACAACGCTGCCTGAGTTGGCAGTAGTACCAGTCGCAGGAGATGCGATCGTACCTGTAAATACAAAGTCCGCCGTTCCCAGATTGGTAGTAGCAGTACCCAGATTCGCAATCAAGGTAGAACCACCGGCTACAGTACCGTTCGAGTCAAAATACAACACAGTCTCGTTCGAGGCATTAGTAAATGCGAAGAAACCAGCAGTTGTAGAATTGCCTACGGCAGACGCTTGTGCAGCTTCCAAAGAGGCATAACTGCCGCCGGTGAAAATCACTAACTCTTTGCCAGTAATGTCAGGAGAAACCCCGCTAACACCGTCAAAGTTAGTCGTCGTCAAATTACCGAAAGCGCTCGCGCTAAACTCGAATTTGTCTACCCCAACAGTAAAGTCGGAAATTTTATCGCCGCCTTCTTTAGTTGTCCTGTAAACAAACAGATCCGCACCACTGCCACCGCTTATGACATCCAAACCGAGGCCGCCGGTGATGGTATCGTTGCCGTCGCCGCCCTTGAGGGTATCGTTATAATTGCTGCCGACAATCTTGTCATCGCCTGCTAAACCATCGAAATTAACTGCAGCCGGATAAGTGCCGAAATCCACATTGTCAGGGCCAGCAGTACCGACAGGAATATTTAGTGGCGTGCCGGTGAAGACAAAGTTACTGACTTGCAGGCGAATGTTCACCGAGAAACTGGTGACAATTTCAAAGCGCGCCCCAATAGCAAATACCAGCACAGAACGACCGGTAGTGGCATCTGTAAACTGACAGAAAGTAGGCGCGTCTGGGTTGCCACCCAAAGCTGCAAACCGCGCTTGCAAAGACGCGATGCTGGTAACAGTGATATCCGCGGTGAAGTCCAGTAAATTAGCGCTGCCGATCGACCCAACAGTAGAACTAGCAGTAATCTCCAGTCGAGTCAAGCTAGCAACGGTGAGATTACCAAAAGCTGCGGTAGAAAGCTCTAAAAGATCGTCATCGACATTAAAGTCAGTAATTAAGTCAGCTTCTACAACTGTTTGAATCTCTTGGCGGGAAGTGCGGTAAATAAAGCGATCTTTCCCAAGACCCCCACTTATAGTATTGGTTCCTAGGCCGCCTTCGATAGCGTCATCGCCATCATTTCCAGTTAAGGTGTCATTCCCAGCACCGCCTATTACTGTGTCATCGCCGATGCCAGCTTCGATATTGTCATCGTCATCGCCGCCGTCGATATCGTCATCATCATCGCCGCCTTTAAGTTTGTCCTTGCCCAAACCTCCTTTTAGTGTGTTTTTGCCTTTACCGCCGTCGATATCGTCATCGTCATCGCCGCCGTCGATATCGTCATCGCCATCTCCGGCTTTAACTTTGTCGTTGCCTTTGCCTGCTTTTATTTTGTGTTTGCCTTTACCGACTTCGATATCGTCATCGTCATCCCCGCTGTCGATATCGTCATCGCCATCCCCGCCTTTAATTGTGTCCTTGCCTTTGCCGCCGATGATTTTGTCTTTGAGCTTACCGCCTGTAATGTTATCGTCACCATCGCCGCCTTCTATGTCGTTATCCAGCGTCGCCGAACCGACAATAACTTGAGATTGTGTAGTGCCAGCAAACTTAAAGACATTTTGCTCGATTTTCAAGCTAAAACGCTGGCCGGTGACAACGTTTTTGCCGTTGCTAACTTCAAAACCAAAACTAGCGGCACCGATAAAACCGGATGCCGCTTTGAAAGTTAACAAGCCTGCGTTAATGTCTGCTTGAGAGAAGGTAAAACCGACTTGTGTTACCGCGACTCCCTTAAAGAATAGTTGGCCGGTTGTAGTCGCGGGCAGCTCGGTTAGCTTGAAGACTATGTTGCTAGGACCTTGCTGGGCATCGACAAAACTCAACAACTCAGAAGTAATAGTTTGCTCGCTGCCGCTGGAACCAGCAGTCAAGCTATTATTAGTTCCCACTCGCGGAGGGTTAAAAATGGGGTTCGGAGTTGGAGTTGGAGTTGGAGTTGGAGTTGGAGTTGAACCAGTAACTCCCAAAAAGTCGCCAGCATCGATCAGCGTTGCGTTGACATTCAACAATAGCGCCAGCGCGAAGTTATTGACCCGAATTTCGGTATTGCCACCGACTTGTATAAAGGTCAAGCTGCTAAAGTTCAAATCACCAAACAGCAGAAACTTGTCCTCGTTGTCTGCGAAGTCAGTGATGACTGCACTTGCCCCAGAGGTACTGTTACTCACGACATAAACGTCAGATCCAGCACCGCCGACACAGGTATGGTTGCCAGTACCGCCCATCAGCGTATCGTTGCCGTCGCCGCCCATCAGCGTATCGTCGCCGTCGCCGCCGCCCATCAGCGTATCGTCGCCGCCGCCGCCGTCTGCCATGTCATTGCCGTCGCCAGTAATGAGGGTATCGTCACCATCACCGCCCATCACGGTATCGTCACCGTCACCGCCGCTAACGCTATCGTCGCCGTCGTCGCCTGCACAGTTGTCGCTGCCGCCACCGCCGATCACGGTATCGTCGTCGTCGCCGCCCATCACGGTATCGTCGCCGTCGTCACCTGCACAGTTATCGCTGCCGGCACCGCCGTTAACGGTATCGTCGCCGTCGCCGCCCATCACGGTATCGTCGCCGTCGTCGCCTGCACAGTTGTCGCTGCCGGCACCGCCGTTAACGGTATCGTTATCTTTGCCGCCGTTAACGGTATCGTTGCCGTCGCCGCCGCTAACGTTGTCCTTGCCCTGATCGCCCCTGACGTTATCGTTGCCTTCGCCACCCTCGCAATCGTCGTCGCCTTTGCCGCCGTAGACGGTATCGCTGCCGGTGCCGCCCTTAACGTCATCGTCGCCTTCGTTACCGTGCACCCAGTCATCGCTGTCATCGCCTTCGCAGGTGTCGTTGCCGGTACCGCCAAAAAGGCTGTCGTTATCTTTACCGCCGTTAAGTTTGTCGTCGCCTTTGCCGCCCTTAACGTTGTCTTTATCGCGATCGCCCTTTATTTCATCGTCGTCATCGCCGCCCTCGCAATCGTCGTCACCTTTACCCCCGTAAATTTTATTTTTTTTGCCAGGGTTTCCTTTGATTGTGTCTCGGCCTTTTTTGCCGAATATCTCCTCGTTAGCGCCGGTGGCGACAATTACGTCATCGTCATCAGTACCGAATAGGGTTCGGCGGCGATCGATGCCGTTGCCATCATCTAAGTCATCTGTGTCGCCCGCATCTTCTTGGGGTACGGCGTTAAATTCAGCAATGTTGCTGTTATCCGCAACTTGACCGTTATCGGCGGTGCTGCCACCGTTTTCTCCGATCGCTACCTTAATTAACTCGGCTAACTCGTCGTCGGACATCTCAGGGGTATTGTTGTCGAAATCCTCGACAGGAATTTGTGTTTCATCTCGATCGGGAAAAAGTGTTCCCGATACATTTTCTAACAACTGTTCTTCTTCCATTCTGGATATTTACCAAAAACGTTTGAGCTTCTTACAATCAATTTATCAGTAAGCAGGAGGCAGCAGAAGAAAAAAATTATAACTTCATGATTTCGCCTGCTAGAGGGGCTGATGTCCTCATCTTTACTATTATAGATGCCACTTAAACTGCAAGGTTTTTTTTCTCATTTGCGAGTTTGATTTTCTGCCATTGCGCACCAAAATTAATTGATCCGCCATTTACACTGTAAGTGCTGCGCCGAAGCGCCTAGCATTTGAGATGTTCTCCGTAATTTCTACATTAAGCTGCGCCGAAGTGCCCTTAATTGTAGATTTTCTACGTAATTTCTACAGTGAATTAGCTGAACTTAAACTCGCAACTTACAACTCCCCAAAACCTCGATCCCCACAATTTTACCCTTGCTTTTCTTGCGATTGAGCCTGGGTGCATTAAATTTTTGTAACACTCCCAGCTCGGACAAACCCTTCCCTGACTTAGGATTTGAGCTTCTTTAACTAAAGGACTACACCCTCCTAACTTTAGTTCCCGATGACTAATTAGAAATTTAGATTGTTCGCCCGGGCAAATATTTGTTTTAATTTTCAGTCGCAGAATTGTCTCTCGATTTTACCGAGGCGAGCAAACTGAAATAGTATTTATTTTGATATACAAAAATAGCTCTGCAAAAATCTATTTATGGCAAGACAGATTGTAAGGTTTAGAAACTAACAGGAATAAACGCAGGAGTTATTTTGGGTTAAAGTTGTAAGTTCGCTCCGCATTTCGAGCGGGACTGACGCAGGGCGATCCTGAGAAAACCAGTTGTTTTGTAGAGGCTTCGCTGCCAAATCAAATATTTCTCCTAGAAACCAGCTTGATGAGGCTTAGTCCTCTAGATGATAAAAATGATTGTTGCTTGAGAGGACAGGAATAATTTGATAGCGGTTGTATAGTTGAGAATTCTTGGCTCCTTAATTTTATTTTTCCTGCTTAACTTTAACTAGATTAAGACAGTTAAATAAAAAAACAAATAACATAAAAGTGGTAAATTAGCAATGCTCGATTAGCAATTATCGAGGGTCAACTATCGATTACGGATCGCCACAGAGGTCTTACGGATGAGGGTGGATCGCTTACGGATGAGGAGCCAGGGCTGACCAATTAATTAATTGACACAAAATCAAGATTTCAGATGGGGGGTTGCTGGTACAGGATAAGCGCTAAGGGCCGATCGACAGATCGAAAAAAAAAAAAAATACTCAACTTTGTCTCCGATATTGCCCTGAAACCGGTTGGCGAGAGCCGAAGTAATTTTAATAAGAACTAGAGATCCGCCTGGTAAAGTGCTTCCAATTTAACTTTACTCAGCAATGAGAAACTCAAGTTCGCGACGAATCTAAAGGGGTCTGCGGTAGAGGTGCAAAATGTTAAAGATAGCAAGATTCGAGAAATTTCGGCTTTCACTGAGCCACAGGGCAATAAAAACTAATAAACTGTTATTAAAGTACAACTTTTATAGCCTCAAAGTGTTTGAACAAATATATTTGACCCCAGCGTTCGCCCGATCGGGGGAAGCGCATTCAGAAACTTTGATTGAAAGAGTAAAAATAATTTTGCCGATGGCTATTGCTAGCCGCAAAAACGCAGGCAAATTCAGAATTAAGGCGGGAGGGCGCTAAATCCGTGAGCCAGGAATTTCAACTCTCAGTCACCCCAGTTGGGGACGACGAATATCTAGTGCGGACAGAAAGGGTTGCACCCGGTGTACCCTTAGCAGAAGAACAAGTCCGCTGGCCGATCGACGAATGGCTTGCACTGTCTGCTCAACTGATGAACGACCCGCTGGTGGGCTTGCTCCAAGGAAAAGCATTACAGGGAACCAGTTTGCCTGGTCGCGGAATCTCGCGCTCGGGAAACAACTCAGCGCCGAATTTAGTAGCCCTCGGGCAACAATTATACAGCGGGCTGTTTCAAGGAAACTTGCGCGATAGCTGGACTTGCGCTCAAGGCATCGCCCAGCACCGCCGAGAAGTGCTGCAACTGCGACTCGGACTCAAAGGCCGGCACTTGCCGCGGCTGCCGTGGGAAGTTCTGCACGCCGGCGATCGCCCTTTGGCAACCGGCACCGATGTCGTGTTTTCCCGCTACCAACCAGGTACAAGTTTGTTCAAACAAACCCGGATACTGCCCAGTGGCGGGCCGCTAAAAATTTTAATGGCGATCGCCTCTCCGAGCGATCGAGACAGCTTGCAGCTCAAGCGAGAAGTGCTTCACCTGCAACAAGAACTCCAAAACCGCACCGCTAACCCTCTCAAAAACAGCCCTCACTCCCCGGAAATTCAACTGACTATTCTCGAACAGCCCGATCGAGAACAACTTACCCAAGCCCTAGAACAAGGACACTACCAAGTCCTGCACTACGCAGGCCACAGCAACTTAGGTTCCAGAGGTGGGGAACTCTACCTAGTCAGCAGCCGCACCGGCTTAACCGAAACCTTGAGTGGCGACGACTTAGCTGGATTGCTCGTTAACAACGGTATTCAGATGGCCGTGTTCAACTCCTGCCGCGGCGCCTACGGCGACCCCTCAAACCTCGCGGACGACAGCCCGGAACGCAACTTAACCGAAGCTCTAGTCAAGCGGGGCATTCCGGCAGTGCTAGCAATGGCAGAAAGCATCCCCGACGATGTAGCCCTAACTCTCACGCGGCTGTTTTACCGCAACCTCAATCAAGGCTATCCAGTCGATCTCAGCCTGAGTCGAGCCAGAGCCGGGCTAATTTCTGCCTACGGTTCTCACCAGTTATACTGGGCTTTGCCCATTCTCTACCAGCACCCGGACTTTGACGGCTATCTGACCGGCGCCCCAGCCCAAGGCGCGGCATCCGGGTCTCGGGTGCCAATAATCGCGTCGGGAACGCAGCCGGCTCTCGCGGGTACAGAATGGAATGCGCCACCTTCGCTCTCGGCGATCGCCCAATACCCGGCGACAGCCAATAGATCGCATGATTCAGACAGTTCTGACGGCGAAGTCTGGGAATATTTTCCTGACCCATTAAAAGAGTGCAGGGATTGGGTTCACCAGAACGATCGGCACGAGGCTGCTAATTCACCGAACTCACCGACGGCTTCGCCGTCCTCTATTAATAATCCTGACTCTTCGGTTATCCAAGAAATTTCCCCTGTGGCACCGGCTCAGAAACCGTTAAAAAAACCGGGATTGAAAAAATCTGTGGTCCTGGTGCTTTGCTTGTTGCCGGTTGCTTTGAGTGCAGGCTTTTTTGGGTGGCGGTACTCGCACCAGCGAGACACGAAACCAGAAGAGTTACTGCCGGCGGTACGGACTCCCCTGTCGCAAAATTACCTGCAAGAACGCCACTAAAAGCAACAACCTCCGTCAGTGCTGAGTTTGGGCCCGCTTGCCATGACTCCAAACTGGCGGAGGTTGTTGCTGGCAATTGGCTCACGGCTGCCGCTGGAAAAGTTATCAAAAGTATGCTGCTCGATCGAATCTCGGACTTACGCTCATCAAACTGGTTTCTACCCAACATCAGAAGCTAGGCAACCTCCACATCTAGGAAGAAAATGGGTTTCTCGTCGATAGAGTAAGTCCGGGACTACTTAATATAGAATTCGTCAGTCAATTTGAGATTTTAGACTTCGGCATCAGCGCTCAGTCGAACGATTTGAGATTTTAGATTTACTCCACAGATAAATCTGGGATCTTGAACAAAAATCTAAAATTTTGATTTCTCCACGACAGGAGTCGGTGACTTGTATCCGTTTTTGGGCTGGCTGATTCGGCAGCCCGAGCATTGGTCATTCGGTACAAGACAATAAAAGCAAGAGCTGCAACAATTAAAAACTTCCTCACCGTCAGGGTGGTTACTATATTTCACAATAAGTAATTGTGCAAGTGGTGGTGAGTTTGACGTGCCCCTACAGCTTGCGCATAAATTTTGAGAGTCTGGCAGTTTGCCGGCTACGAGTGGAAACCAGTAGATTTACACCGAAACTCCATCCCGGGAACTGCTGATAATTTGTAGTGCATGAAACATTTAAGCTGTTGTGCATTTAACTCGGTCTTTTTCAATTCCCCTGTGGAAAGAACCTCAAATTTTCTGGCTTGGGGCCGGAGGAGGAAGATTTTCCCGAGTTGCCCCTGGAAATCTACTGATACGCGGCGAAGCGTTAAGATTCGCGAAGCAATCTCGCCCGATCAAAACTATTCCCCTCCTGGTGCCTGCGTGATGTTTATGCCGCCGCGCCCATTGAGCCGGGTTTTAGGTTAAACCCGTTCAACGAACAGGTGAAATTTCCTTCAATTTTTACCTGATTGCCTTCCCCAGACTGCTTTCTCTGCAAGTTATATGCCGAACACCTTAATAGAAGATTGCTCGTTGGTATTTGGGGTTGTGAGGGGATTTGCCGCCAGAAAAACAGGGTTTATACCTTTTTAGATTTTAGATTTTAGATTTTAGATTGAAGAATTGGGAATGACTTATTCCATAAGGGTTTGGAGCTTGCCTACAGTTGGATTCTTTTTGTAAACTGGTTTTGGAAGTAGCTGGCAGCGGCATCGAGAACAAGTGCTGCCTCGCCTTGTTGAGGTAAAAGTTAACCCCGCGCAGGTAAATGCTTTCGGCAGATTTGCAGTGGCAGCACTCTAGGTATTTCGATTCATGGCTGTGTTGTTTTTACCTTGACCGCAGACACGATCGGACATTGGTGAATGCAGGGAACAGACTTTACTGTAAAAAAGTAAAGCATTTAATTTGCGACAATAATTCCCTGCCCGATCGCTCCGAGGCTTAGGCAAGCATTTGAGCCGCGAGGAGCAAATTGATCGCCCTTCGAGCATCCTTACTTGCACACCCGGTCTTGAGGTCGCAGAAATTTATCCAGAATCTTAATATTCAGAATTCTTAGTATTGACAGTGAAACAAAGTTAATCTAATGTGTTGTAATTGATATAAGTAAAGTCCAATAAGCGAGGTACGGTCAATGGCAGAAACAGCTACAGCACCCTTAACAGGAAAAGGTCTGCTTCAAAAAATCAAAGGCAGCGATTTGCCGCGCAGAGAACTTGCAAAGCTTTGCGGCTACTTCACGGTCAGCAAAAGTGGAGAAACCCGGATTAATCTGGCTGAGTTTTACGATGCAGTGTTAGCTGCTAAGGGCATTGAGCTAGAGAAGTCGAAAGCAGACGGACGCGGGCGAGAAGCGAGTTATCGAGCTAGCGTTCACAAGAATGGTTCGATCGTGATCGGGGCAAATTATACCCAAGAAATGGGATTAAAGCCGGGAGACGAGTTTGAAATTAAACTCGGATACAAGCACATTCGCTTGATTCAGATCGATGTGGACAGACCGGATGTGGATGTGGATGATGAAGAGGAGGATACAGAAGAATAGAGGCGATCGCGATGCAGTCAGCCGATAGCAAGGCGACTGGATTTGGCATTCGCTACACGAGTATTTGCGCGCCACCCTTCGATTTAACTGATGAGCTGTCTTGACTATTTCTATTTTCTCTTGTCCCGCAAAGATTACAGTGCCTCTGAACTTCGCAAAAAGGGGCAAGAGAAAGGTTTTGGCAATGAGGAAATATTGGAGGCGATCGCGCAAATTCAAGACCGGGGCTATCAGTCCGACACTCGCTTGGTGGCAAACTCGATCGCCTCTGCAGCAGGCAAATACGGGAAGTCCGCCATCAAGCGCAAGTGCCTGCAAAAAGGAATTACCAGCGATTTGTTCGAGCAAGTCTGGGAAGAAGAAATTCCCGAAAATCAGGACTCCGAAGCAGAAAAACTGGCCGAATTAAAAGCCAAAGTCATGCGCAAATACAAGATCGATACTTTGGCTAAAGCAGATCCGAAAACCAAGGGAAAAGTCTTGAATTACCTGCAATACAGGGGCTTTAATGCCTTTGAAATGTGGCGGCAGTGGCAGGCGGAAGAAGAAGATGAGTAAGTTATAGGACAACCCTCGATCGATGCGGCCCCCAGATAGTCAAGGACAACTGCACTGCTGGCTGGGGGCTAAATTGTGAGTTCTGAGTTTTTGTAACTGTATGTCAATCCTCAGACTTGACTAAATAAGATTCGTACATCTGCCGGTGTCTGGCTAAAAGCTGGAGATATTTCTCGTTGCTTTTGGCCAGCATCCATTTCTCTTGAAAAATGGCGGCGGATTCTGCTTTCACCGGATCTGCTTGTAGCGGCAAAATATTTTTTCGAGCTGCGCTTTGCTCTGCAACAGACTTCAGCTTTTGAGGGTTTTGCTGGTATTTTCGGCCGCTTTTGTGGTTGGCGTAGCGACGCGATCGAGTGTAGCCCATCTGTAAGAACTTGCGAGCCATGTCGGCTCCCACAAAATCTTCGCGATCGAGATACTCTAAAAACAAGGAGTAAATTTTGCTGCTGGATTCCCTGGCAATTTCAGGAGTCTTAAATCTCCAGAAAGGCAGAATTTCTCCTTTGTAGGGTTCCACCAACAGCACTCCCTGTTCTCCTTTCCCTACCCGATAAAGTTCCGGGTGCTGTCGAAAGTCGATGTTCTTAAAATCCAAAGAGTAGTCGAACTGCTTCATTGGGCATTTTCTGTTTTATCTGGAATTATAGAAGCCCGGGGTTTACCTTCGTCTGGTTGAGTATAAACCCAAGCCCAAGCAATCAAGACAGCTTGAAAAGGCAGCCTGAACCAATACAGTAATTGGTTGTGGGGAATCCCTTCTATCGGAATGTTGTTGACGGCTTGATTGATATTAGCTGGAAACACGGCAATAAACAAGGCAATTAATCCCCACGCAGCCGCCCTGCTGACAGGAGGAACTAACAGCCCAATTCCTCCCAAAATCTCGAAAAAACCGCTGATATAAACCAAGGCTTCCGGGTAAGGAAGCTGGGGCGGCACGATTCTGATAAAAGGTGCGGGTACTGCAAAGTGCAGCACGCCTACAATATTGATAGCTACTGCGAGGATAACTCGCCAAATTTCTTTTTGACTTTTCATGGGCAATCGGTAATTAATAATTGTTAACTTGCTGCGATAATGCTTGCAAAAATTGGCTATCTGGGATCGAGATGACAAGAAAACTCAGACACAAAAATTCTAGCTTTCCGGGTTTGTCTACTCTTGCTGGTGGCTGAAAGGATCTTGTTTAGTAGAAAAACCTGGTTTCTGGGTAAGTCCCTGACAAGTTTTCTCAGCCCCAAACTAGAGGAAGCGAGAACTCGAATCGACAGCCTGCGCGTTGACTGCCGAAAACAGATAGCGCGCATTTTGATACCAGGATTTTAATGTCTAGTCCCCTGCTGCTGTCTCTATCTTCGGGTAGTAAAACCTGATTTTTGGTTCCGGCTAGGGCTCAGTCAGCAGCCAAACCAGGGGGATTTTCTCGATCGACAAATGCGCCTGGGCTTAACATTAAATCATCCAGGGAATTGATGAGTGCGATTGCTTCTAAATTTGAGCTTGCCTTGCAGGCGATTCCCTACCCTACCCTACGGGAACCCCTACGGGGAACGGGAACCCGTGCGGGAAGATAGCTTCGCTCGCACGTACCTTGATTAGACTAATTAATGCGAGTAATTTGTCAATAACTTTAAGGATTATTTAAGATTTTCGCTTTGAGAATTATTTGGAGAGGCAATTCGGAAACACTCTGTAATTAAAATAAGCGTCTCTATTTGGGGTTTTGTCAACTTCCTACAGATGTTACAATTGATCAAATGATCGAATTTGCTAAAAACTCGATCGCCATAGCAACTCCCAAATTATCCTGCTGGAATTCAAAATTGTCACCAATGGCAGGAACTTTTTAGCCTGCACATTATTCAAAAAGATTGAGCCTCCAAGCGCTGTGTCATTTTTATCTACACGCAAGCAATCACCGACGACCATGAACACCTCACTGAACACCTCTACATTTGGCATAAACCGGATGCTGCGACAATCGCTGTTGCTTGGCATCATTTCTGCAGCAGCTTTGGCTAGCGGATGGGCGCCCGGTTTGTACGGACAATCCCCAAACCTCGTTTTCGGAGCTGCAGCCCAAGCTCAAGAGATTAGCAGCGAGGAAATTACTAGCTACGCTCGCGCTGTGTTGGCAATAGAACCCAGACGGGTGGAAGCTTTTAACGAAATTAAAGGAATGGCTGGGGGCTCGGTTCCCAGAGTAGTGTGCAACGAAACTCAGGAAATTAATAGGTTGTCTGGAAATGTTCGCGGTATCGCGGTGAATTACTGCCAACAAGCTAAAAAAGTTATCGAAACCAATGGTTTGACAGTTAGTCGCTTCAACCAGCTCACTTTGCTCCAGCAAGCGAATCCGGCAGTCAAACAGCGAATTCAAGCGGAACTGCTGCGGCTGCAACAAGCGGGCAATCAATAAGCTTGAGGGTTTGATTCTTTCTTCCTCTCCCGTTCGATTGTTCGAGTGACTAGACGGTATGCAAAAATTTTTGAAAAAATGGCGATCGTCTGTAATAAAGTGCTTGACAAAACAACCAAAATTTGGTATTAAGATAAAAACGGGAGCGGTTTAGAGAGATGACTATTTTCCCACTAGGTGTAAATTCCAATTAAAGAGCAAAAAATATTCCTCAAAAACTAGATGTGCAGTGAATTGCTCTGAAGAATAGAATATAAAAATGCTAACTTTCACAAACTATTTGCCTGCAAATCCCGATGCTATTGTCAGCTTTACTTTACCAATGACAGCCGACGATCGCACTCGCAGCCGCCACCGATTCGAGACAGAGACGGGGGAAAAGCTGCACCTGAGTTTGCCAAGAGGTACGGTACTGCGCGATCGAGATTTATTGCAGTCGGAAGACGGTAGCTGTTTGGTACTGGTAAGTGCAAAACCCGAATCGGTGCTGACAGCGCGGGCATCAAGTCCGCTGCTACTGATGCGGGCGGCTTATCATTTAGGAAACCGTCACGTAGCTTTAGAAGTTGCCGATAATTATTTAAGGCTTTCTCCCGACTCTGTGTTGCAGGGAATGCTCGAAAAAATGGGTTTGGAAGTAACAGAGGAAATTGTGCCGTTTCAGCCGGAAATGGGCGCTTACGGGCACAGCCATTAGATTTTAGATTTTAGATTTTAGATTTTAGATTTGCTCCCACCGATGAGTCCGAGGGCTTATGACCAAATTGGTTTGGGCCATTCAATTAGATTTTAGATTTTAGATTTTAGATTTTAAATTTACTCCCACCGATGAATCCGAGGGCTTATGACTAAATTGCTTTCGGCCATTCAATTAGATTTTAGATTTTAGATTTTAGATTTTAGATTTACTCCTACCGATGAATCCGAGGGCTTATAACTAAATTGCTTTCGGCCATTCAAGAAGCAAGAAGTCAACAGTCAACAGTCAACAGTCAACAGTGAACAATCAACTTTTATCTTTGTTGCAGCTAGCTTTTGCACCTGTGGGAGCTTATAGTTATTCTGAGGGAATCGAAAGTCTGGTAGAAACCGGTGCGATCGACAGCGAGATTACTTTGAGGAATTGGTTAGAAAATTCGCTGCAATTCGGGGCTGTTCGAGTAGAAGCCGCTGTGGTGGTACGGGCTTTGAGGGCAGCCCAGATTGGGGATTTGACCGCTTTGAATTACTGGAATGCTTGGGCGACTGCTGCTAAGGAAACAGAAGAGTTGCGCTTGCAAAGTTGGCAAATGGGGCGGACTTTGGTCAGGTTGCTGCTAGATTTGCGTGAAGCGAAGCTATCCCGCAGGGAATCGCCCGTTGCTTCTGAGTTAACAACAAGTGTAAAAGATTTGGTGGAATTTGGCGGCAATCCGTGCAATTTTGCGATCGGCTTTGGCATTGCCGCCGCCAACTGGCAGATTGAAGAGGAAGCCGCCGTGTTAGGATATTTGTACAGTTGGGCTGCCAATTTGGCGAGTGCGGGCGTGAAACTGATTCCCCTCGGTCAAACAGCCGGTCAACAGTTACTGTTAGATTTGCAGTCTCAAATTAGCTGTACCGCGCAAGAAGTTTTAAAATTAGAAGATGATGATATTGCTAGTTGCAGTTGGGGATTAGGCCTAGCTAGCATGGCGCACGAAACTCAGTACACTCGGTTGTTTCGCAGTTGAAAATCTAAAATCTAAAATCTAAAATCTAAAATCTAAAATCTAAAATCGCTATGGGTGCTTTTCGTGTAGGAATTGCGGGGCCAGTTGGTTCGGGGAAAACTGCTTTACTTGATGCTTTGTGCAAGTCGCTGCGGCAGCAGTACCAGATTGCGGTTGTTACTAATGATATCTATACTCAGGAAGATGCACAGTTTTTGGTTCGGAGTCAAGCTTTAGAGAGCGATCGAATTTTGGGCGTAGAAACGGGAGGCTGTCCCCACACAGCCATCCGCGAAGATGCTTCCATTAACTTAGTAGCTATAGAAGAGTTAGAACACAAATTCACTGATTTAGATTTAGTATTTGTCGAAAGCGGCGGCGACAATTTGGCGGCAACATTTAGCCCCGAGTTAGTAGATTTAACAATTTACGTAATCGATGTCGCTGCGGGCGATAAAATTCCGCGCAAAGGCGGCCCAGGAATTACTAAATCTGATTTGTTAGTAATTAATAAAACAGACCTCGCACCTTATGTAGGAGCAGATTTAGGCGTGATGGAACGAGACGCTAAAAAAATGCGAAACGATAAACCTTTTGTTTTTACTAACTTGAAGACAAAGGAAGGATTAGAATCGGTAGTTAACTTTGTTAAGTTGAATATTGGTGAGAATTAGGGATTAAGCGCGCGATCGTCCATTCCAAATGCTAAAATTCCCAAAATTTTACCCAAATTGGTAAGCAAAGTTTCGGTTGTCTCAACAAAAACCGCTTGTCCTTCGAGTTTTAAGAATTTCCACCTATCTCCTGTAGTGACAGCCCCATAAATTGTGGTAATCTCATTACCTTCGCGCTCGTTGAAGATTTTAGCTGCTAGCATTTCAGCTATACACTGTCCCAATCCAGAATTAATGTTTTCCTTTTTAGCCTCTACAATAGCAATGACTGGGGCTTTTACAATCAACAATTCTGGCGATCGACTTATCAAAAAATCACAATTCCCATTCAGCCCTCTTTCAGCATCTACAGTAAAATCAATGCCAGAAAATAAGCTCACGCGATGGTGCAAAAGTTTTCTCAATTCCATTAAAATCGGCGCGATAATCAGTTCCGAACGCGATTTTTCTGTATTGCTACCGAGAGCTACAGGCAGATTTTCTTGCAAAGTTTCGGTCAGTAATCTGCTGTACTCTAACTCTGGTGCAGGAGTGAAGATTTCAACTATTTCAGAATAAGCTAAGTCAAAGGTTTTCAAAACTCTGTCTAAATTAAAGTCACTGTATGCCATTTGACTTTCTCCGGGTTACAAATTATCGATCGCCTATTTACTTTAACACTCCCTACCGCACCACCAATTCCCTCACCAAATTAGCCAAACGTTCTGTACTGTCTCTAACCGCTAATTGAGCAGCAGCTTTAGACATTTTTTCCAAGTATTCGGAATCTCTTAACAAATACAACACTTTGCTTTGCAATACCTCTGCTGTCAGTTCGCTTTGACGGAATACCACAGCGGCGCCGGCTTTAGCAAATACTTCCGCATTAAATCTTTGGTGGTCGTCAGCGGCGTGAGGAAAAGGAATTAAAATAGAAGGTACTCCAGTCACTGCTAATTCTGTTAGAGCACTCGCGCCCGATCGACTAATTGCTAAATTTGCTCGCTGCAATAAGCTCGCCACATTGTCGTAAAATGGCATAGACAAATATTGCTCGTGTTTTAAACTCTCAGCCTCCGGGTCATTATTTCCTGTCAGGTGAACCACCCAAGCACCAGCATCAAACCAAGCCGGAGCACACTGGCGCACTAACTGATTGATGGCGACAGCACCTTGAGAGCCGCCCATGACTAAAATTACAGGTACACTGTCAGGAATTGGCAAATTTAAAGGTTGGCGGGCGAGGAATTGCGATCGCACGGGCGTACCAGCAACCACGGTTTTCGCGCGGGGTAAATGCTGGGCTGCTGCTTCAAATCCGATCGCCACAGCAGTGCACAAAGGACTAAACCAGCGCGTCACCTTCCCCGGAATTGCATTAGATTCGTGGAGAATCACCGGCAAACCCAAAGAACGGGCCGCCAGAATAGCAGGTGCTGCGATGTAACCGCCAGTAGTAAAAACTCCCTGAAAATTTCCCGCTTTGAGCAACTTCCGCACCTGAACGATCGAGCCGGCGAGTCCGCCCAAAATTCGCAGTGTACCGAGCCCAAATTGCTGCTGAAAGCCTTCGACGGCGATCGTGTGGAGGGGGTAAAGGGATGAAACTAACTGGGTTTCCATGCGGTCTGGGACTCCCAGCCATTCGATCTGACAGTCGTTCAACTGACTGGCGGTGGCGATCGCGGGAAATAAATGTCCACCAGTGCCGCTAGCTGCAACCAACAACCGGAGGGGGGCTTTTGTCAAGGTATTTGTTTCTTTTACAAGTACAAGTTCCACAGGTCGAGCGATTTTATATTTGAGGTTTTAGATTATTATGCTTATTATTCCGGCAGTTTCAGCCAATTATCAATCAGCAATCTAAAATTAGATTGTGCCGTGTCCGTCCTTCCGTTGTCAGGAGTCGTTGCAGGCGAACAGTTGCCCGCGCCACGACTCCTGACAAATAACCAAATTATCACCTAATGCGTAATTTTTTGAATTTAGTGCCAAGTGCATCTGAGTATTTTTCCAGCCGACGACTGGAAAAAGCCGATCGGGCGATCGTTTTTGGCTTTAACTGCGGGCAGTCGATCGCTCAAATCTTGTTATGTTTAACAGTGGTAAGTGCTGGCGTGTTGCATCCGAGTGCAGCAAGAGCGATCGGTGCGATCGCGGCGACTCCCCGAACGATCGCCCAAACCCCTGCAAATGCGCCCGCCCCACTCACAAAACTGCTAACAGAAATTGACGCAGCGGCCAACCGGCGCGATGTCAAAGCAGTTATGGCATTTTACAGCCAGAACTTCACTCATTCTGACGGCTTAAACAGCCAAAGCATGGCAAAAGCCCTCACCCAACTCTGGGAGAGATATCCGAGTTTAAATTACCGCACCGAGATCAAATCTTGGAACACCGAAGGTAGCGCCATTGTCGCTGAAACCGTAACTACAATTTCCGGCACTCAAAAACAGGATGGCAGAGAATTAACTCTCAAAGCTACCATCCGTTCTCAGCAGCGCTTTGAAGGTGAAAAAATAGTTAAGCAAGAGATTTTAGCAGAACAAACTCAGCTTAGTTCTGGCCAAAATCCTCCCACAATTGAAGTGAATGTGCCGGAGCAAGTTAAGGTGGGCGAAGAGTACCATTTTGATGCCATTGTTCGAGAGCCGATCGGCGATGATATTTTAATAGGGACTGTTTTGGAGGAACCCGTTAGCGAAAAAACCTTTTTTAATCCGTCAGAAGTCGAGCTGGAGTTGCTAAATTCCGGGGGAATTTTTAAAGTAGGTAAAGCTCCGGCTACCCCTGAAAATCGCTGGGTTTCAGCAGTTTTGATGCGACAAGGCGGAATTGCAATGGTTAGTGTGCGATTGCGGGTTGTCAAGTAATAAAATAGGTGTTATTGGTTATTTGGGTAATTTCTGTAGTGGCGGGTTAAGTAAAATCTCTAATACAAAGGAGAGAACGGGTAAACCTGCCCCTACAAGAATTATGGTTATTTGACCAGACTTGATTTTATGCCAACTAAACACTAAGTTTGTTCCTCTTCCTTCCTCTCTGCGCCCTAGAAAGGTTAATACATCTTCCTTATTATTAAAAATGATTTCTATTCACAATCAAATTGTTTTCATTACAGGTGCAAGTAGCGGTATCGGAGCAGCCTGTGCCAAGATATTCGCCAAAGGTGGAGCAAAACTAATTTTAGCAGCCCGCCGCTTTGAAAAACTCGATCGACTGGCGAAGGAACTTGTAGAAACAAAATCGATCGCGTCGGCGAACGAGATTTACTTGCTAGAATTGGACGTGCGCGATCGCCCGCAAGTCGAATCGGCGATAGCTGCGCTTCCCGATGCGTGGAAAAGCATAGATATTCTGATTAACAATGCGGGATTGAGCCGGGGTTTAGACAAACTGCACGAAGGCAACTTTCAAGATTGGGAAGAAATGATTGATACCAATGTTAAAGGCTTGCTGTACATGACTCGCTCGATCGTGCCGGGAATGGTAAGCCGAGGCCGCGGCCACGTAGTGAATATCGGCTCAATAGCCGGCCGCCAAACTTATCCGAAAGGCAATGTTTATTGCGCTTCCAAAGCAGCAGTGAGAGCTATTTCTGAAGGGCTGAAACAAGACCTTTTGGGAACAGCAGTGCGGGTGACGGAAATAGAGCCTGGTTTGGTGGAAACAGAATTTAGCAATGTCCGGTTTCACGGCGACTCAGAAAAAGCAAAAAATGTCTATCAAGGATTGACACCTCTGACTGCTGAAGATGTAGCCGATGTCGTGTATTTTTGCGCGACGCGATCGCCCCACGTCAATATTAGCGAAATCTTGCTAGTTCCGACAGACCAAGCTAGTGCAACTCTGGTTCACCGAAAAGAGTTTTGAGTTTTTAGTGGTAAGTGTCCGGATTGCGCTCGAATTCTCAGCAAGCTTAATTGGTAGATGCACCCTGATTAATTAACTCCCGACCAATTTTGGCCGGGTTTTTTTTGGCAATCGCACCCTTAGCCACAAATTCTCCAAAATTCTGCCAAACTGTCCTGAAAGAGGTGCTGTGACGTGGGAGATTAAATTAGTAGATGCACCCTGATTAATTAACTCCCGACCAATTTTGGCCGGGTTTTTTTTGGCGATCGCACGCCCTTGCCACAAATTCTCCTAAATTCTGTCAAATTGTCCTGAAAAAGGTGTTTTGAGGCGGGAGATTAAATTAGTAGATGCACCCTGATTAATTAACTCCCGACCAATTTTGGCCGGGTTTTTTTTGTCGATCGCACGCCCTCACCACAAATTTTCGCATTCGGCTAAAGTGTCCTGAAAGAGGTGTTTTGAGGCGGGAGATTAAATTAGTAGATGCACCCTGATTAAATAACTCCCGACCAATTTTGGTTTGGGGTTTTTTTTTGCGGTATCGACGCTGATGCTGAAAAAGTTTGAGGTTGTCCGGATGGCGATCGAATTCTCAGGAAGCTTAATTGGTAGATGCACCCTGATTAATTAACTCCCCACCAATTTTGGTTTGGGGTTTTTTTTTGCGGTATCGACGCTGATGCTGAAAAAGTTTGAGGTTGTCCGGATGGCGATCGAATTCTCAGGAAGCTTAATTGGTAGATGCACCCTGATTAATTAACTCCCCGCCAATTCTGGTTTGGGGTTTTTTTTTCGTATTGCACCCCAAACCACGAATTTTCCCAAATTTTCTCAAACTGTCCGGAATAGGTACGCCTCG
>NZ_JAUBQD010000031.1:0-53135 GCF_036701085.1 Microcoleus sp. Pol7_A1 | reverse complement strand
AACCGGAGACTAAATTAGTAGATGCACCCTGATTAATTAACTCCCGACCAATTTTGGCCGGGTTTTTTTTTCGTATTTCACCCCAAACCACAAATTTTCCCAAATTTTCCCCAACTGTCCGGAATAGGTACGCCTTGAACCGGAGACTAAATTAGTAGATGCACCCTGATTAATTAACTCCCGACCAATTTTGGCCGGGTTTTTTTTTCGTATTGCAGCCAAAACCGCAAAATTTTAATAAATCAAGAATTATCCGCGTTAATCTGCGTGCATCTGCGGTCAAAAATCTAATTTGTCCCGAACATCGTGCTAGCCACTGCAAAGTAAATAAAGATGCACCCTGATTAATAAACCCCAGCCAATTTTGGCCGGGGTTTTTTTTAGCTCAAAAGCTGCATTAACCAATTAGGCTAAATCGCCTCAAAAGACTGCACCTCAAGCACCGGGCCGATCATAGCAAAAGTCATCACATCCTTGCGGACTTCACCTTTAACACTGACTTTCAAACCAGCTTTTTTCAACCCAGAAGGAGCATTCTTAAGTTCGTAAGTTTCCCCATCTTCGCCAACCAAAGCCCAAGTACCGGGACCCAATCCTTTGCGTTCAATTACACCTTTGACAGTAATACTCATGCCGATCGCACCTCTGTTTTAATTGCTAAACGCGCCAGTCCGAAACACAGAAAAGCATTGACAATCAAAAATGTTTGTGATACCAAACCTGTGCCCAATCCCCAGACTGCGGGAGACACAAAAGCATTCACCGCTAAACTGCTGGCAAAACCGATCGAAATTGCGATCGCGATCCACTTCCACTGTTGATGTCCCAACAGCAAAGCAATCAAAATCCCAGGAATCAAAACGCTAGCAAAAATGGGATTCAGCATACTGCTGCCATTAATTGCGCCGCCGAGTTCGGGAATAGAACTGCCCATCACCCGCATCGGCCACTGCGGCAAGTCAAATACAAACAGATTTCGCAGGCCAAAGAACCCAGAACTGCCAGCAATCAAGCCGCCGGAAAAGCCCCAAGTCCACTGGAACGGAAAATAATTCCGCATAAAGAAAGCCAGCAGGTAAGAACCCAGCACCATTGCAATTTTAGGCAACAGGGCGACTGCACCGCCGTCAATCCAAAAGCGGGGGTTGAGATACCCGTTATCGCGCAGCCAGCGGAAGAAATCGCGGAAGTTGATTTGTCCGCGCTGGGCTAGCTGAACTGCTGCGGCTGCGTCTAGGTGTCCTGAACCAAAATGGTTTAACGGATCTTCAGTGACAGTTCGCGAGGACTGCAAGAGTACGCTGCGAATTGCGTCTGGTTCTGTGATGCCGGAGGCCTTGACAAGGGCTGCAACGGCTGCAACGTGGGGAGAAGCCATGCTAGTGCCTTGGTAGCCTTCAAAGACTTCGGCGCCGGTTTCCGGGTCGATCGTACTTTGCAGGATCTTGCCCATTTCAGAACCGCCCGGGGCTGCAATGTCAACCCCTGCGCCGAAATTGGAGTAAGAGGCTTTTTCGTCGTCGGGGCCGAGGGCGGAAACGCCGATGACGTGGGGATAGCGGGCGGGATAGGAAGCGGAACTGTCGCCGGAGTTGCCTGCGGCTGCGATGATGACAACGCCTTTAGAATGGGCGTAGTCGATCGCCTCTTCCATTAACTGACTTTCGCCGCCGCCGCCTAAACTCATGTTGATGACATCTGCGCCGTTGTCAGCAGCAAATTTAATTGCTTCGGCGATGTCGGAAACCGTGCCACCACCGCTGCCGCTTAACACTTTCAGCGGCATTAAAGCTGCTTCGTAGGCGATGCCCGCAACGCCGTAATTGTTGTTAGTTGATTGGGCGACTGTACCGGCGACGTGAGTACCGTGGCCGTTGTCATCGTAGGCTTCGGCGCGATCGTTTACAAAGTCGTAGCCCGGTACAAATTTGGTTTCTTTTAAGTCAGCGACTGGAGTAATACCCGTGTCAATTATCGCTACTGTTGTGCCGCTGCCTTTGGTTTCGTTCCAGGCAGATTCTACATTGATGCTGCGGAGATTCCACTGCTTGGTATACATGGGGTCGTTGGGAATCTCGAAAGCGCTGTAGACGTAGTTCGGTTCAATGTATTCGGTATCTTTAGCCAAATTTGATTTTCTCAGGGCGTTTAGCAAAGTGCGATCGCCCTTAACTACATATACATTGTCGCCTGCTGAGAATTCGCTGTTGAGTTGGGGTGCGACTTGGTACTGTTGGGCGATCGCATTTACTTCTTTCGCAATCTCAGCAGCACCCAAATCTTCGCGGAAATCCAGCACAATCGAGTCGTAAGTGCCTTGAGTAGCAAGTCCTGGGAAATTAGAAATCGCCCAGCCGAGCCCGATTAAAAATAAGCACAGAAGGAAAAACTTTTTCATGGCCGATCGTCCGTTTAGGGAAGGCTTGTTCCCCACAATAACCCAATTTTCACCGCCAGCGCCAGTTTTCCTTGCTGCGACTTGTGGGGATCTCGCACGCGGGCGTTTGGTAGTTTTCGGCGGTGGCTGTTGCTAGATCAAAAATTGCTCTAATTTCTAGTTTAAATTGCAGAGCAAGTTTTAGGAGTTCAATTAATTGTATCATTAGAGAAGATGAGAAACAGAACCTGGACTATTTTCAACAAGGGTATTGCATGGAA
Source organism: Microcoleus sp. Pol7_A1 (assembly GCF_036701085.1). NCBI lineage: Bacteria > Bacillati > Cyanobacteriota > Cyanophyceae > Oscillatoriales > Microcoleaceae > Microcoleus > Microcoleus sp. Pol7_A1. Next base: position 50,477 of record NZ_JAUBQD010000031.1, on the reverse strand, counting down.
AGAGGTTTAATGTGGCTGCCGCTGCTGGCAATGTTTATCGGGCTGGCTTGGGCTGGATGGAACGAGTATCAAAAGCTCGAAGCGTATCGCGTCTGGGCCGAACAATTCGCTAAAGCCAAGTACGATATTTATGCTGTACTCGGTCAAAAAGAAGACAGTTTAACTTGGGGAAAACCTACTCGCAGCGGGCCTGTGAATTTGCAAACTTTTTCTTTAAAAGACGTGCAGTCGCTGCGGTTGTTAGTCAACTCTCAGGCAGTTGATTTAGAGTCGCCGCCGAGTTCGGGAAGTCCAATCGCCCTCGAATTTTTATTGAAAGATGCTGCTGCGGTGCAGGTTCCTTTTACAGAAATTCCTCTAGCGACTAAATGGGGAAAACACTTGCAGCAAGAATTGCAGCGCTTTAGGTAAAAGCAGTCTTCAGCGGGGCAGCGTATCAGATATGAACTCGGCTAGTTGAAGTTACAAAAGTCTGTAAAACTGGTAGTAGAAATAGAACTTACGCAACAAATCCTTTGAACTGCCATCTATAGGGGTAAAGTACCCACGGATCACCCGGAGGACGTGAGTTCTGGCAGTAAGTAGTAGAAGTAGTGTCCCCGTGCCTAGCCCGCTAGTGTTCCGTGCGTACCTTACAGTTAAAGTTATTGACCGTAAGCATCCAGGATACAAGCCCCCGGATTCATCCGTGGAGAAAGAAAAAACCTGTATCCGATAAAGGAGCCCCCGAATTTATCTGTGGGGTCAATGCTTTAATCTAAAATCTAAAATCTAAAATCTAAAATCGATTGACCAGCGCGTCCTAAAACAGCTAAATTGCCAGCCCCCAAACCTGCGGAATGCAAACACAAGAATTTTTACAGCGCTATCAACAGGGAGAGCGCAACTTTGGTCACATAGACCTCAGCGGCGCTAGTTTAAGCGGTGTTAACCTGCGAGAAATAGACTTCACTGGTGCTAACTTGACCGGTGCTAATTTGAGCTGGTCTTTTTTGAGCAATGCCAAGTTGATAGGGGCTTGTTTGCGCCGCGCGGATCTCCGCAGTGCGGGGCTGGCTGGGGCGAATCTGAGCGGGGCAAATTTGAGCGGGGCAAATCTTGCTAAAGCGGATTTGCGCCTTGCTTGTTTGGAAGCAGCAGAGCTCAATTGGGCCACGTTGCCTGAAGCGGATTTGGGCGGTGCTAATCTTCAAGGAGTTAAATCAGACCAAATTAATTTGGCTGGGGCTAAACTTGACGGCGCGAAGTTGATGGCGGCGGAATTGATGGAGGCGAATCTCAACCACGCCAGTCTAGTTGGTGCTAATTTAACGGGTGCTAATTTGCGGGAAGCGCATTTGGTGGAAGCGAATTTGCGATCGGCAATTTTGAGGGGTGTAAATTTGATTGAAGCTGACCTCAACGGCGCTCAAATGCGATCGGCAAATCTGACGGGCGCTGACTTGCACCGAGCTGTGCTGGCGGGGGCGGATTTGACTGAGGCGGTGCTGGATAACGCTGATTTGAGTCGAGCTAATCTGGCAGGTTCTTATTTATTGAAAGCGAGTTTTAAGAAGGCGCTTTTGCTGCGAGGTAACCTGCAAGGAGTGTATTTGCTGCGGGCGGATTTGAGCGAAGCTAATTTGCGCAGTGCTGATTTGCGGAAAGCTGATTTGAGTGGCGCTTATTTGATGGATGCGATTTTGAGTGAGGCAGATTTAAGAGAAGCTTGTTTGATTGAGTGCCGTTTGATTCGGACTAATTTGGAGGGGGCGCAGCTTACGGGTTGCTGCATTCAAAATTGGCAAGTTCAAGATGTCGATCTGTCGAGAGTTGACTGCAACTATGTTTTTACTGAGTTTGATTATACTGCGAAAGTTGCGGCAAATCGCTTGCCAGTCAATCGCGATTTTGAGTCCGGGGAATTGGGGAGGCAGCATCAAGAGGACAGTTCTATGGTGAAGGTGTTTTTTGATGAATCTCCTAATTGGGAGGCTTTGGTTTTTACGCTGCGTCGGGTGGAGTTGGAAAGCCGCGAACTCAAATTGAACGTTCAATTTTTTGAGTCTGCTGGAGAACAAAATTTACTGCGGCTGAGCGCGAACCGTTTGGTGAACGGCAAGATTTTGGGCGATCGCATTTTGGAGCTTTATCCAGATATGTTGGAAAAGGTTTTAGCCAAGGGCGCTGAAATTTTGAGTTTGCTCGATTTGGCTGTTCCTACTAACAGTGCGCAGCCGGCTGACCCGAGCCACAAGGAGGCGTTGCTCAGAAGACAGGAAATCTACCAGCGAATGGTGCGCCAAATTTCGTTTATTTTGATGTCTCAGACGCCGGATAAATTCTCTGAAAGCGTGCAGCGGCTGTTGGATTATTTGAAGCAGCAAGGTATCCCAACAGAGCAGATTCAAAAGAAAGTCATCAGTCAGGCGATCGTGCAGCGGGCGAAGCAAGACCCGGTGTTTCGGGAACAGTTGCTCACGTGGGAAAAAACGGCGTCCGATCGCGTTCGCTGTTCGATGATGGGGGAAGCGGTGCGGTATGCCATCACCCTTTTGATCGATTATTAACAGTTAATTGTTAACACTTGAAGTCGGCGACCCGCTAAAGCCGGCACTTGCTCTTCTGTGTCGCAAACTGCAAGAAATTGTGCAGCGGGCCAAGCAATACCAAGCTTTTCGGGAACAGTTGCTCACGTGGGAGAAAACGGCTTCGGATTGCGATCTTTGTTCGGTAATGGGGAAGCGGTGCGGTTTGCGATCGCCCTTTTGTGGCGCATAGACATAGAAGTGAAAAGCCAGTCCAGGGAGGACCGGATGCCTGCCTCATAAGAATTGTTGGATTGGTCAGGTCACAAATATAAAGGCTGCCTGTCACGAATGCTACTTATAGTCTGTCGCTACTTATAGTCTGTCAGATTATAGTTGTCATTGCTTAATCTTGCCCAATCTATGGATATTACGGAGCAATTTGGTAAAAAAGTTAGACATTTCAGAAAGCTCAGAAATCTTTCCCAAGATCGGCTTGCAGAACTATCTGAATTACATCGCACCTATATTGGTTCAGTTGAACGAGGTGAAAGGAATATAACGCTGCTTAATGCAAGCAAAATAGCCAAGGCATTATCCGTCAGTCTAGCTGAACTGGTAACTGATGATGACTGAAAGAAGACTAGAGCAAATTTTAGCAAGATACCAAAACTCATTTACCGAGAAAGTTTATGCAGAAGAAAATGAAGAACACGATATTTTAATGGATGTGTTTGGTATTTCTCCCATAATAAAAAAAGAGAATAGGCAATATTGGGGACGGGAGTTAGGTATGTGTTGGCAATTGTTAGTTACTGAAACGTGTAAAGCATATTGCAGTAGTTTTCAGCCAGCATTTAAAGTTGGAAGCGATGAGCCGTGCGATCTGATTGTTGATGGGTACGCAATAGATACAAAATATCGTATTGGCTCAGGAGATTCTGGAACACTGAAAAAGTTCAAATCTTATGGTCCACTACTTCGTACTTATAATTACGATCCCGTATTTTTAATACTTAGAAAAGATAATTTGCCCGCAGCTATTACAGCGTGCCAAGTAGGGACTTGGAAAGTTTACACTGGGGACGATTCGTTTGAGTTTCTACAAACAATAAGCGGGTTTGATTTAAAGTCATTTCTTATTGGAAAAGTGGGAGAATTCCCTGTATACCGCTGAAACTATCAAGGCGCTTGTTTATAATCTCTAAGTAGTCAGGTACTATTTCAATACCAACATACCTAATGCCAAATTCTTGCGCCGCCAGCAATGTGGTTCCCGATCCTGCGAAAGGATCGATTAGAAGAGAATTTTCCAAACGCGGTACAAATATTTCGACAAGCTTTCTCATTAGAGCAATTGGTTTAACTGTGCAATGGACGTTAAACTCCTCGTTTTTCTCACGATGTATACCTTCTAAAATATTCGACTGAAAACCACCGAACTGATCTTTAGTATAAAATAGACCAGTACCATACTCCTGTAGAGTTTCCAAGTAATTATTGACCAGTGGTTTTTGAAGTACGCAGATTGCTTCCCATTCGTTCCTCAGGCAACTGTGCCAACCATCCCATTTTTCATAATTTTCATATCCTTTCTTCTCCAACTGTTGTTTGATATTGACACCTTTAGGGATACCACTCGATCTTTTATAAACAAGAATATCTCTCGCATAGAAACCAGCACTTTCAAGTGCTACTTGCACGTGAGCAACAGTTCGTGTACTGTTGAAAACTAAAACTGTCGCACCCGGTTTGCAGATACGAAAAAGCTGCTCACCCCAATCAAAGCACCACTTCTCATACTCCAGAATGTTGTTACGATTCCTTTGATACCATTTTTTGTTTCTGACTCCACCAGCTAAACCACTGCCATAAGGAATGTTTTTAACAAGGGTTTTATTTCCCTTGCCATTGACTCTTTCAATACGCCTTTGAATTTCTGAGTCATCCCATTTATGACCAATAAATTCATAATTGTAAGGTGGGTCAGTAATACATGCAGAAACATAATTTTCTGGCAATGCCTTCATCACTTCACGACAGTCGCCAATCAAAACTTCATTTGAGGGAGTTTTTTTCATTAGTCAGGCAGTTAATCAATATGATACTTATAGTATTCTTTTGGGAGCGGTCAACTAGAATGAAGCACTTCTGTCTGAAAAGACTCAGGCAGTTCTTCTAATTTTTATAAAATGACTGGCTGTGTCATGGTTTCTTATCATCACAATTAATTTTCGGAAATGTCTAAAGGATTGTTTCTGTTTACCAGTCTTGGCTGCGCAGGTGGCGACCCGCTAAGGACCGCACTTGCTCGTCGGTGTCGGAGACTGCAAGCGATCGCAACAACGGCACAACTCCCGGATTTTCGGGATAATGTTCAATAATCGCTTCGAGTGCTGTAAACCTGGGATTGTAAGGAAAAGAACCGTTTTGATTGTCAACATCGCTCAAAGCTCGATCGCGCAAAAACTCAAACATTCCCGGCTCGTCTTTCCATCCCCGCATTAACTCTACCAGGGCGATCGCCCGCACCTGCGAATCTTCATCCTCTTGAGCTCTAATTTTCAGCCACTCGAAAGTTTGAGACTGATTTGTCGACCCCCGGGCTAACTTTTGCAAAGCGATTTGCCTGACAGCGGGACTCTCATCGTCCTGTGCTTTAGCCTCCAGCATCCTCCAAGTTTCAGCACCCGAAAGCCAGTTGCGAGCGACTTCCTGCACCGCAGCTTGCCGCACCAGCGCTTCCCCAGAATCAAGCTGAATTTTCAACCACGGCAAGGTTTCCGGCTCGTCTAGCCATCGCCGCGCTATTTCCCGCACCAGCACGCTCAGCAAGTGAGAATCTTGCTCCGACTCGACCAGGCTTTTGAGGAAAGGCAGCGTCTCGCCCCGGTGAGACCAGCGTCTTGCTATCTCTTCCACGGCAGTTTCTCGGACGTTCAGGTGTCTGTCTGACTCGGCGAGATTTTGCAACCAGGCAAAGACTTCGAGACTTGCTGACGGCAGTGCGGCGACAGCTTCCACTACTACTTGCCGCACAGTCCAATAATCGTCAGAGTCAGCAATTTTTTGCAGCAGGGGCAGGGTTTCTGGGTGGTCGGGCCAACCTGCGGCTATTTGTTGCAGGGCTATTTCGCGCAGTTCGCTGTCGCGATCGCTCAATGCTATATTTTTCAAAAAAGTTAGAGTTTCGGGGTTCAAGGGCCAGCCAGAGGCAATTGCTTCCACTGCTGACCGCCGGACGCTGGAACTCTCGTCGGACTCGGCGAGATTTTTGAGCAGCGGGTAAATGTCTGGTTCGCCGGGCCAGTGCGAGGCTAATTCTTCTAAGGCTGCTGTCCGCACTTCTTTGCTGCTGTCGGATTCGGCTAGGGTTTTCAGCAGCAGGCAAACGTCTGCCGCCGCGGGCCAGCCCGCTGCCAACTCCCGCACCGCTACTGTTCGCAGGATAGAACTTCCTGTCTGGGCAAGGTTTTGGAGCAGGGACGCCGTGCCTAAAACGCTGTGCCAACGTCTGGCTATTTCTTGCCACGCTGCGACTCGCACTCCCAAATTTTCGTCGTATTCGGCGGCGGTTCTCAGCAACAGTAAGGTATCGGTGCGATCGGGCCAATTAGAGGCCAACTGTTCGAGTGCTGCGGTGCGGACTGCGGGACTTTGATCGAACTGAGCCAAGGCCGTTAGCAGCGGCAAGGTATCGCTCGTGTCTGGCCAACCACAAGCCATTTCTCGCACACAGGTCGATCGCACTGCCCAGCTTCGATCGGATTGGGCGAGGTTTTTGAGCATCAGGTAAATTTCTGGCTGGTCTGGCCAACCGCGGGCTATTGCTTTGACTGCTGTGGCCCGGACTTCGCCGCAGTCGCTGGAGTGAGCGAGTATTTTCAGCCAAGGCAGGGTTTGCGGGTCGTTTTTCCAAGTTTGGGCGATCGCGGCGATCGATCGATCGCGAATTTGATAAGTTTCCTGCCATTCTTGAGCGCTTTGATAAAGAATCAGGAAACCCGTGCCGTATTGCGATAACTTTTTTAAGGCCTTTAACAGTTTTTTTTCTGTTGTTTTTTTAACGCCATTTTTAACTTTTAACAGGCATTGCGCTGCTAAAAACAAATTAATAAATTTTTCTTCTTGACCGTTTTGAGCTGTCAAATATTCTATAATTTCGCTGGCTGTTTCTTTGTCGAGCTTGGCTGCAATTTCTCTCAGAACTTCGTGCAAAGATTCGTCCCGCCAGTGCTGGCAGAAAACTTGTGTGTTGAGTTCGCTCCAAGTCAGTAGACCGATTTTGAGTTGCGCGTGGATTAACTCTGCCACTGTCTGGGGATTATTTTCGGAAACAAGTTTTTTTAAGAACATACCGATATCCTGCCCATCGAGTTTGTTTGCATTAAAAATCCGAAACCAGATCCAGTATTAGTTTAGAGTTTCTTAAGCTTTCCTGGAGTAGGTCGCCGATCGACTCCATTTTATACCAAAACTACTTGCTCGGTCGCATCCTAATGCAAAATCCGCCCCTACCCACAGGAATGTTAGGTATTGGCGGATGGCGAGCTAAAAATTGAGCAGCGCAATCTAGCTAACAGCTACTTGGACGCGATCTGCTGCCACCCGAACCGTAAAAGTCGGAATTTTTACCGTTTCATCGTCCAAACACTGACCCGTAGCCAAGCTAAAATTCTGCTTGTAAATCGGAGAAGCAACTTTCAAAGTGCCGCTGCGATCGCCCACAAGTCCCCGCGACAACACAAAAGCTTTGCTAAACGGGTCGTAATTGCTAAGCGCATAAACTTCATCCCCGTTTCCCACTCGGAAAACTGCCACTTGTTCCCCTGCAACTAAAGCGCAAACTCCCGTATTCGGGGCGATCGCATCCAGAGAACACACATCTATCCAAGTAGTCACAGTATCCGAAACTTGTAATGATTGAACCATCTTCTTTTCTTGTTAATTTACTTTAATCTCGTTCCCAATCTCCGGCTGGGAACGTAGGTTTCGAGGCTTTGCCTGACGGATCGAGGAGGCAGAGCCTCCGGGAATTCATTCCCCGGCAGAGCCTGGGAACGAGATTAAACGAGATTAAATCTTGCTCCCTCTCCTGATTCAAGGGCAGGGCTGGGGAGGGGTTATTCCGAAACTCCAGCCAGAGCCTTTTCATATTCGTAAGGAGGCCGCGTTTGTCCCCGTTCCGCAACACGAACAATACTGGGATCGGGCAAATCGGAATTCACAAAATGCTGGAACCGCTGCACCTTTTGCGGGTCTTCAATCGTCGTTTTCCACTCACATTGATAAGTATTCACTAAATGTTCCATTTGCCCTTCCAGCTCAGCACAAATGCCCAGAGAATCCTCAATAATCACCTGTTTTAAGTATTCAATTCCGCCCTCAAGCTTGTTAAACCAAGTAGCAGTGCGTTCCAATCTGTCTGCCGTGCGGATGTAGAAAACCAAGAATCGATCGATATACTTAATCAAAGTTTCCTTATCGATATCCGTCGCCAGCAAAACCGCGTGCTGCGGCTTAATGCCGCCGTTGCCGCACACATACAAATTCCAACCATTCTCCGTCGCAATTATCCCAAAATCCTTGCTTTGAGCTTCCGCGCATTCGCGAGTGCAGCCAGAGACAGCAGATTTGAGCTTGTGGGGCGATCGCAAACCGCGATACCGCAATTCAACTTCGATCGCCAAACTCGTTGAATCCTGCACCCCAAAGCGGCACCAAGTGCTACCCACACAAGATTTTACAGTACGCAGAGCCTTACCGTAAGCGTGTCCCGACTCAAATCCCGCATCGATCAACCGACGCCAAATATGGGGCAATTGATCCACCCGAGCTCCAAACAAATCAATCCGTTGTCCGCCAGTAATCTTAGTATAAAGCCCAAACTCCTTAGCAACTTCCCCCAAAACAATCAACTTATCCGGCGTAATTTCTCCCCCCGGTATTCGCGGCACCACCGAATAAGTACCGTCTCGCTGAATGTTTGCCAAAAAGTAATCGTTCGTATCTTGCAAACCGACGTGAGACTTCTCTAAAATATGGTCATTCCAAGTAGAAGCCAGCATCGAACCAACAGCAGGCTTGCAAATTTCGCAACCCTTACCTTTGCCGTGTCTTTCAATTAACTCTTCAAAGGTTTTAATCTCTTGAGAGCGTACTAAATGGTACAATTCTTGACGGGAATATTCAAAATGTTCGCAGAGATGATTTTTGACGGTGAAGCCAGCTTTTTTCATCTCCGACTTGAAGATATCCGTCACCAAAGGCACGCAGCCGCCGCAGCCCGTACCAGCTTGAGTGCATTTTTTGACGCTGGGGACATCAGTTAAATTGCGATCGCGAATCGCTTCACAAATCTGCCCTTTACTGACATTATTGCAAGAACAAATTTGAGCCGAATCCGGCAAACTGTCCACACCCAAGCCAGTAGATGCTCCGCCCGATCGCGGTGGCATTAACAAATCTTCAGGATGCGGCGGCAGAGCAATTTCATTTTGCATGAATTGCAGCAAAGTGCCGTAAGCTGAGGCATCTCCTACGAGAATTCCGCCTAAAATGCGGCTGCCGTCTTGATTTAAAACTAATTTTTTGTAAATGCCTTGGAAAGTGTCAGCAACAACAATTTCTTTAGCATCTGCGGACTTAGCAAAAGCATCTCCAAAACTAGCAACATCCACTCCCAAAAGTTTGAGTTTAGTGGACATATCCGCACCTGTAAAATTGCTTGTGGGACGGGCATCTTGCCCGTCATCCGCTGCACGGCTCAAAATATCTGCCGCTACGCTTGCCATTGTATACCCAGGCGCAACTAAGCCGTAGATACGATTTTGATAAAGCGCGCATTCTCCGATCGCATAAATGTCAGGATCGGAGGTTTGGCAGCTATCATTTATGACTATGCCACCGCGTTCTCCTACTTCTATACCGCAACTTCTGGCAATTTCGTCGCGGGGGCGAATGCCAGCAGAAAAGACAATCATATCTGTTGCTAATTCCGAACCGTCAGCAAACAGCATTTTAGTAACTTTGCCATCTTCGCTAACAATTTCTGTTGTAGATTTGCTGGTGTGAACCGAAACTCCCAACTCTTCTATTTTGCTGCGGAGAATCGCACCGCCAATTTCGTCAACTTGCACGGGCATCAGCCGCGATGCAAACTCAACAACGTGAGTTTTTAAGCCCATATTTTGGATAGCGTTAGCACATTCTAGACCTAACAAACCGCCGCCAATTACTACGCCAATTTTGCAATTTTTAGCGTAATCTGACATCGACTCCAGGTCGTCAATTGTCCGGTAAACAAAAGTCCCTGTAGCGTCTTTGCCTTTAATGGGCGGTACAAATGGATAGGAACCGGTCGCGAGAACAATTTTGTCGTAGGGAACTTCTAAACCATTGGCTGAAGAGACTGTTTTCTGTTCCCGATTGATGGCTACTGCTTTGTCGCCGATGTGAAGCTTTATGTCATTTGTGTGATAAAATCCTGGTGCAACTAGAGATAAATCTCCCGCTGTTTTGCCAGAAAAAAATCCGCTGAGGTTTACGCGATCGTAAGCAACGCGCGGTTCTTCACAGAAAGTAATTAAATTCCAGTGTTTGGCAGCATCTGAGTTGACCATTAACTCTAGGAACTTGTGACCTACCATGCCATTGCCGATTACAATGAGGTTTTTTTTGGCTGTCATTAGAATCTCTTTTATCCCGTTTATCAGTCGTTGGGTTTATTAATATAAGACTTGACGGTAAAATTTTGTAATTAGAGATACAAAAAATGGATGTTTATGCAATTGTCGAATACTCTCGATTGCATTTTTGCATGATCTCTGCGATCGGCTTAAGTAGGTGCGCCAGTCGATTTTAGATTTTAGATTTTAGATTTTAGATTTTAGATTTACTCCACAGTGAAGTAGGTGTGTCAGTCGATTTTAGATTTTAGATTTTAGATTTTAGATTTACTCCGCAGTTAAGTAAGGTGCGTCAGTCGATTTTAGATTTTAGATTTTAGATTTTAGATTTTAGATTTTAGATTTACTCCGCAGTTAAGTAGGGTGCGTCAAGTAAGTGTTTTTGACAAAACGATTAACATCTTACTGTGACGCAGCTTACAGTTTTCTAATTTTTAATTATTATTTAAGCTCCCATGCCCGAATACTGCTTCAAACCCTGCCGCCAAAGCCAGCGATTCCACACAAAAAACACCGCACCCCAACCCAGCATCATCAACAAACCGCGGCCCACATCTACGGGTAATCCGATCAAGATGGAAGCGGGAAAATGAATCAAATAAGGAAACGGCGTCCACAAAACTACTTCGCGCACGGGTGCGGGAAACACTTCTAGCGGCGCGATAACTCCCGATAAAAACAGGTACATCAACTGCCAAAATTGTTCGATCGCGCTTGCCCTTTCCAGCCAAAAAGCAAACAGCGCAAAGGTATACTGTATCAGGAACCGCAAGCAAAAAGCCAAGACGACAACCAACAAAAACAGCAAAAACCTGCCCAAACTCGGCAGCCAAAAAGCCTGCGGGTAAAGTGCAAAAAACAGCAGCACCAATCCGAATACAAACGGCAGCCTCGCAAACCTTTCGGAAACGTGAGATACAAAGTGGTGCCATACGGGATCGAGAGGCTGCAACAATCTATTAGATAGCCTGCCTTGCACTACTTCCTTTTCAAACTCCCAAATTACCCAAACTACATTTATTTGCCTGACAATGAAAGTGGCTAAAAAATAACGGGCAAAGTCGATCGCCTTCAGCCCAAATTGACCAGTTTCGGCCGCCTGCATCCAGACACCCATCAAGATAAATGGCAAAGCTCCCGACAGCGCCCACAACAACAATTCTGCCCGGTATTCGAGCATATAAGCGTAGTAGGTAACTAGCAAAGTTTTAGAAATTTTGATGAATCGTTTCATGTCAATCTTAGTTTTTTAATGGGTCAACATTAAGGTGCGCATTGCGCACCCTACAAATATAATTTATGCGTGAATTATGCTACACTTTTCCCGTGCGAAAAACTCGACCTATTACCTCTTCAATTGGCGGATCGGTAACAGTCAAATCTATCACGTCCAAATCCGCCAAAATCTTCGCCACGCTCACCGTCAGCTCTTCCCTTTTGACCAAAAAACGTACTGAGTTTCCCTCAATTGATTCTACCTCTCCGTAACCAAAAGCGCTATCTTTTGCCAGCGGATGGGCTAATTCTACCTGAACTTCTCGATAAGGTGCAAACCTGTCGAGCAATCCGTCCAAACTGCCATCATAAACTAATTGACCTTCATGGATTAACAAAACGCGCTTGCACAAAGCAGTAATGTCAGCCATGTAGTGGCTCGTCAACAGCACCGTTGCTTGATAGCGATCGTTATATTCTCGCAGAAATTGCCTGACGCTAAACTGTGCGTTTATATCCAAACCTAAAGTCGGTTCATCTAAAAATAATACCTCCGGCTGGTGCAGCAGCGCCGCCATCAATTCAGCTTTCATGCGTTCGCCTAAAGAAAGCTTGCGCACCGCCTGATTTAACTTGCCTTCTAACGACAGCATCTCTGTCAATTCTCCGACTCGCCGCCGATAATCTTTATCGGGAATGCCGTAGACAGCGGCATTGATTCGCAGAGAGTCAAGCACGGGTAAATCCCAAATTAACTGCTGTTTCTGGCCCATCACTAACGTGATTCTTTGGAGAAAATCTGCTTCGCGACGGAAAGGAGTACGATCGCACACTCTCACAGTACCAACAGACGGATAAATCAAACCAGTCAGCATTTTCAGCGTAGTAGTTTTGCCCGCACCGTTAGCGCCGAGAAATCCCACCACTTCCCCAGGTTCAATACTGAAAGAAACGCCCTCAACTGCTTTGACATTGCGGTAAGTGCGGTTAAAAAAGTGCCGCACTGTTCCTTTAAGTCCCGGTTCTTTAATCGCTACCGGATAAACTTTGCTCAAGTCTTCAACTAAGATAATTGGCATCGGCTCAAATTTTAACTTTTATTTTAATCTAGGATACTTCCATCAGGCTTGTGCCAAGATGAATCCATAGAGCTGTCTAGTAGGGTGCGCCAGCGATTGCTCGATCGCTCAGATAAAGTAACTGTGTTCTGGCACACCGTACTAAGCTGTAGAATATTGCAAAATATCCACGATCGCATCGCACAAACTTTACAACTATACAACTATGGTACTCACCCCAGATAATTCAGACATCTCTCGTTTGGTAGGAGACAATTCTTCTGAAAATATTACACTGGCACCAGGACAACTTGCTAGTTTTCCTGGGGGAGTTTGGATGCTGGGCGGCAATGATACTGTCAGGGGATCGTCAGATGCAGAACGGATTTTCGGCAACGATGGTAAAGACAGTCTGTTAGGTGGTGTCGGCAGTGATTCTATTTACGGTGGCAAAGATGATGACGATGTGTTAGGAGAAACTGGCGAGGATTTCTTGACAGGAGATAGAAATAGCGATTTCCTTGATGGCGGTGCGGGAAATGATTTGCTGCGCGGTGGACAAGGTGTTGATTTGTTAGTTGGCGGTGAAGGCAGCGATACTTTAATTGGCGACAGAGAGGTGGATATTTACCAAGGTGGTGGGGGGAGCGATGTCTTTGTTGTTCGAGTCGATCAAGCGGGAAGCAGAGTAGCTGGAATAGAAGTTCCTGACGCGGTAATTGTGGATTTTGATAAATCTAGCGATTCGATTGGAATTAGCGTGGCATTTACGAGCAGCAATATCTCTTTAGAAGAGGTAAGTTATAGCTTGAACGATCCGAGACTGCTGCTGATAGATCCTGCAAATATATCGGGAGGAACGAGTTTGTTAGCCAAGGGCGGGATCTCGCAGCGAAGTCTCGATCCCGATGGCAATGGCCGCGTAGAAGCTACTAATATTAGATTCGGTTTTACTAATGCTTTGTTGGGGACTGTGTTGAACGTGACCCCAGCCGATTTAAACGACCGTTTTATTAATGCTAATTCTTTGCTTTGAAGCAGCTAGTTGATTAATTATCTCTCAAAAACGGGCAAGATGCCCGTTCCACAAAAAAAACTCAGTTTTTGTGGAACAGGCATCTTGTCTGTTCTTCAGTTGCCCTTTTCCATTGCCCACTGCATCAAACCGGGGAACAACCGATAAGCTTCCGACGCCAAAAAAGCAGGGCCGACGGTAACTTCTGCACGCTGATTTTTTACAGCATCCCAGATAGCTTGAGCAATATCTTCCGGCTGATTTGCCCAGTCAGATTTTAGCATTTGGCTCATTTTCTGGCGGCGCAATTCGACTGCGGGCTCGTCTCGATCGCGAAATAGAGCTCTTTCTAAAAAATCGCTGTTAATCAAGCCCGGATGCACGGCGCCAACGTGAATACCTTGAGGCGCTAATTCCAATCGCAAAGTTTCTGTTAAACCGGTTACTGCATATTTGCTGGCGCAATAAGCAGTCATTTGAGGCAAAGGCATTTTGCCGCCAATGGAACCCACATTGACTATTGTCCCTGTTTTTCGTTCCAGAAAATAATGTGGCAAAATTTCTTGAATTGTGTTAATGCAGCCCCAAAAATTGGTATTCATTAATTGCTGCCAGTCTTCAGAGGTAGTTTGCTCGATCGCCCCGCGAGACAAATGCCAGAATTGTTAACCAAAACATCGATACTGCCGCAAGTATATAGGGCTTTTTGGACGATCGCGCGCACTTGTTGAATGTCGCCAACATCCCCCCCAATAGCAACAGCGGAAGTGCCTTCTCGCTGCACTTGACCCGCTGTTTGCTGCCAATCTCTCTGGCTGGCGGGTCACCATCACCACATCGTAACCTTTACTTGCAAATAAAATTGCTGTTGCTTTGCCGCTTCCTTGAGAAGCGCCTGCAATCAAAACTGTAGGATCTATAGATAGTTATAAATTTTAAGTGGGAAAATCGTTTCCTGCGCTCTTGAAACTCTAACAGAGGTAAGGTGCTTTTTGGCTCACTCTATATAGATAGTTTTTCTTAATTAAACCAATTTTTAATAATACGCGATCGGGCTTTTTTAACGAACCCCGAAGGCGCGAAGGAAGAGAGAAGAGGAGAGGAAAAGAAGAGAATAGAAAATATTCATAATTTGTGCGAAAATTGCTTTGTAAATTTTCCCAATGCCCAATGCCCAATGCCCAATGCCCAATGCCTAAAAAATGAATCTTCCGAAACAACCGCCGAATTGGTCGATCGCCCTAGTGTTAATTATCGGCGTTTTAGCCGTCTCAACTTCCTCAATCTTAATTCGGCTGGCGAACATTTCAGCAGGGGCGGACGGCTTCGGTTTCAGTCTGGTACTCGCCGCCTCTCGCCTGAGTTTATCTGCTTTAATTCTGCTTCCGGCTTGGCCGAAAATTCAGTGGAACGCCCTGCAAACGGGAGCTCGGCGCTATGCTGCTGCTGCGGGTTTGTGTCTCGCCCTGCACTTTGCCCTTTGGATAACCTCACTTTCTTATACTTCGATCGCCGCATCAACTGCCCTCGTCACCACTAATCCTGTCTGGGTAGCGCTTTTGTCGCGCTTCTGGTTCGGGGAAAAACTCAGCAAAATGTCGATCGTTGGCATTACTATAGCGCTTGGTGGGGGAATGGCGATCGCCCTTGGAAGTGCGGGCGCAGCCAATGCCGGCAGCAGCCAACTGCTGGGCGATTTCCTCGCTCTGGCCGGTTCCTGGGCCGTCAGCTTGTATTTGCTGCTGGGCCGGGAAGCTCAGCGGCGGGGACTGGGAATTGGTGGCTATATCGCGATCGCCTATACTGTTGCTGCGATCGTCCTGCTGCCTCTCCCCCTCGCCTTCGGCACCAGTTATACTAATTATTCGCACATTGTATATTTTTATATTTTGTTAACGGCCGCCTTGCCTCAATTAGTCGGCCACACCATTTTGAACTGGGCCGTAGTGCAAATTTCCCCAACTCTGGTAACTCTTGCGATCTTGTTTGAACCGGTTGGGGCGAGTTGTTTGGGTTATTTGCTCTTTGGGGAAGTGCCGGGGCCGACGGTACTCGCAGGTGCTGCGGTGCTGCTGTTGGGGGTAGCAACCGCTACCGTCGGAGCCAAAAAAATCACAGTCAACAGTTAAGAGTTAACATTTTTCAACATTGCCAGTACAGTGGCCGTGAGTCAGAATAAAACTGATTAGGCCTTAAAAACAAAAATAACTCATCATTTAAATATCGCTTCCAAACTATCAAATGTCTGAGTAATGACTAATAACTAATGACTAATGATACTCGGGGGTCTTTCGGAGAATAAAATTATGCTGCCAGAACAACTACAGCGCATCATCGGCTACTTTCTCGATGAAGCCACAGAATACATCCAAATCATCGAACAAGGCTTGCAGGGCCTGCAAAACACCGTGGCAGCTCCCCCCCAAAGGATACACCACCTGATCCGAGCCTCGCAGTCGATTAAAGAGGGAGCCGCTATGCTGGGATTTAGCAGCATTCAGCGAATTGCCCATCGCTTGGAGGATTATTTAAAACTGCTCCGAGAATGTCCGATCGCCGTTGATAGCAGGCTGCAATCGCTGTTAATCGAAGTTTTTGATATTTTAGCAGCGCTCGTGTCCAAGGTTTCCAAGGGTTTTGGGATCGACCACGAAGACGCAAACCAAATGCTCTCCCTCGCGGAACCGGTTTTTGACGAACTCGACGCTTACCTGAGAGTGCTCATTCCCACTCGTGTGACTGTCAGAGCTAGTACGGACGAACACATTCACGTTTTCTCCGGTTACTGCACTTCACTGGGCGAATTTTCCTCGGCTATTGCCTCGCGCGTCGGTTTGCTCGGAGGCATTATTACCCGCCACGAGCAGGCAGACTTGGGCATACGCCTTTATATTGACATTTACCTGCCGCTTAACAGCAGGATCGAAAACATCCGCCAAGCTGTCGAACTCTCAGGCGCTATTATCGGGACTGTTCAGACGCAGCGCGACTTTTCGCTGCTGGCGAATCGAGATTATCCGGTTTACCAAAGGGCGATCGAACCTCCGGCAATTTGCACCGGATGCCGCTATTATTACGGCAGAAGCGACGGTGGCTACCTGCTCAACTGCACGATCCATCCCCGCGGCCCGGAAACAGAAGATTGTCGCGATCGCGAACCGGAATAAGTAGTAGAAAATCTGGACTGTGAGCCCAGATTTGGAACCAGGGAAAACTTTCTTCTCAAACCAATATTCTCCCTGACATCTTTCACACTACCCCCGGCCAAATTCTTTTTGAGTTCCTAGATAACTAAATCCTTCTCTCCCAAATAAGTAAATCCTTTTTCTTTCTGAAAGCTCCCCTAACAACTGATACCGCTAGTCGAATTAATTGCATCAGGCTTGCAGGATGAGCGATCGCCCAGATATTAATAGCCAGACAAGTAATTGCCATAACTAGCAAGATATATGTCGGAAGCATTACTACCCCGATGGCGAACCAGGTAAAAACGTGAAGTATCATTGCTGTAGCCCAAAGGCTTGCCACAATCACAGACGCCCAAACTTGCATTCGAGGTCGCTTTAGCCCTGTGAAAATCGCTGTCTGCAAAGTAGTCAGCAAGTTTGCCGGAACTAAAAAGGCACAGATAGCTATGCAGTAGGTATGAGAAAACTCAGTAACTGTATTGAAGTCGAGCATTAGTCTAATTGTCGGGCCTGTTGGATATACTTAAAGAGCTTAACGTGACTTGACTTTTAGATCGTGTCACCCTTACTTTAACTTAATATTTTCCTCAGTAGGCCGCTCTGGAGACTCATTTCTCTGCCCCTTTTCCTGCAGGTAAATTTTTACGACAAATATTAAATTTGTGAAAAATCATTAAAACTTCTTGAAGAATGGCAAGAATTGCTGCGATAATTAACATCGGGGATCGATAGTATAGAAGAGCCAACTCCGTAAAATATCGTAAAATATATAGAATACCCGCACCGATCGAACAGCAATACAACGGCAGGCTGATTTTCGACTCCATCATTTTCGACTCGCTGATTCTCGGATGATTGCTAGCGTCACTCCAGGTTTCGAGCCGTTATGCGATCGAACAATATGAGATTATGGAAAAGCCAATTTGCTCTCAAATCTCTAATCAATAGAACCCTCTCAAATTTTTACAGCGGAAAATAAAGAAAATGGATCGACAAATCACAATTCCCGCACTCGAAGAAGTTGACTTGACAAATTGCGACAGAGAACCCATTCACCTATCGGGACACATTCAGCCGCACGGGGTGCTGCTTGTTGTACGAGAACCTCAACTAGAAATACTGCAAGCCAGCGAAAATACGCAAGATTTGTTAGGAGTAGATGCAGAAAGTGCGATCGGTCGAAATTTGAGCTTATTCTTCAATCGAGTTCAACTAAAAAAACTCAAGCTTTGTTTGTGTAATGAAAACTTAAAAACCGTTAATCCCATTAAACTATCTGTCATAAACAAAGGTAAATATTTAGAATTTGACTGCATCCTCCACCGAGTAGAAGAAGTATTGATGGTCGAGTTGGAATTAGCCACCAGCCCAGAAAATCTTTCTGTTTTTAGTTTTTATCATTCAGTGAGAGCCACTATCAGCAAAATTCAAAGCGCCCCAAATCTCAAGGAATTATCTCAAATAACTGTAGAAGAAGTGAGAAAAATATCAGGTTTTGATAGAGTGATGGTCTATCAATTTGACCACGAAGGCAACGGCGCTGTAATCGCTGAAGACAAATCAGAAATGCTGAGTCCTTTCTTGGGATTAAACTACCCAAGTTCAGATATTCCCAAACAAGCCAGACAACTGTATTCGTTAAATTGGCTGAGGTTGATCCCAGATATTAATTATCAACCAGTCCCCCTTGTTACAGGAAAAAATGCTGTTACAAATCAGCCCCAAAACCTCAGTTTCAGCGTGTTGAGAAGCGTTTCACCCATTCACATAGAATACCTGCAAAATATGGGCGTTGTAGCTTCGATGTCAATCTCGTTAATCAAAGACAAAAAACTGTGGGGATTGATTGCTTGCCACCACTATACACCAAGATACCTCAACTATGAATTGCGTGCAGCCTGCGAATTTATCGGGCAAGTAATGTCCTTAGAACTGCAATCAAAAGAAGGAAACGAAGACTACGACTACAAATTACACTTAAAATCTATTCAAACCAAGATTTTTGAAGACATATCCACCTCCGAAAACTTGTCAGAAGTGTTAGTTAAATGTCAGCCTAATTTGCTGGAAGCAGTCAACGCCCAGGGAGCAGCAATAATATTTGGAGACAATTGCTATTCAGTCGGGAAAACACCTCAGAAAGAATCGCTCAAATACTTAACTAAGTGGGTGCAAGAGCATTTAAATAAAGAAATATTTTATACAGACTCGCTGACCAAATGCTATCCAGAAGCTGAGGAATTTAAAGACACGGCTAGCGGGTGTTTAGCCATAGCAATATCACCGACTCAGAAAATATATGTTTTGTGGTTTCGCCCGGAAGTAATTAAAACAGTAAATTGGGCTGGCAACCCCAACAAACCAGTTCAAATAGAGGAAAATGGCAACCAGAGACTATCTCCTCGGAAATCCTTTGAGCTGTGGAAAGAAAATGTAAGGTACAAATCGTTGCCTTGGAAAAAATGCGAAATAGACGCTGCATTGCAACTGAAAAAAGCAATGATTAATATAGTGCTGCGCCAAGTAGCCAAACTCGAAAAATTAAATATAGCACTAGAAGAATCAGTAGCCAGAGAACGCGAAAAAACTGCTCATCTAAAAACAGCGATGTCCGAGCTTAAGCGGGCGCAAACTCAATTGGTGCAAAGCGAAAGAATGTCTAGTTTGGGACAGTTAGTGTCGGCGGTAGCTTATGAAGTCACTAACCCGATTAACTTCATATACGGAAATCTTAGCTATGCCAACGAATACAGTCAAAAAATGATCAATTTATTGGAGCTTTACAACCAGCAATATCCGTCGCCTTCGCCAGAAATTCAAGCACAAATAGAAGCAGTTGAATTAGAGTTTATAGTTGAAGACTTACCGAAGTTGCTGGGTTCAATGAAAGTAGGAGCTAACCGCATCCGCGAGATAGTTCAGTCGCTGCGAAACTTCTCTCGAATTGACGAAGCAGAGATTAAACCCGTTGACATTCACGACGGATTGGACAGCGCTTTGCTGATTTTGAGCAACCGACTCAAACCGAAGCCCGATCGACCTTCAATTCATCTCATCAAAGAATACGGCTGTCTGCCTTTGGTTGAGTGTTACGCAGTTCAGATCAACCAAGTATTTATGAATGTACTGGCAAATGCAATTGATGCTCTCGAAGATGCTTTTGTCAACAAGAATTTATCGCCGCACTACGGGGGCGAACAAGAGCCCGTCAAGTGGGGACAAATTCGGATCGTGACTGAAGTTTGTCCGGGAGAAAAAGCGGTAGCAGTTCGGATCGAGGACAACGGTTGGGGCATGACCCAAACAGTTCGCCAGAAAATATTTGAGCCGTTTTTTACCACAAAACCGGTGGGCAAAGGTGCGGGGATAGGTTTGACGATTAGCCACGAAATTGCGGTGGAACAACACGGCGGCAAATTGACTTGCATTTCAGCCCCCGGAGAGGGAACGGAGTTGATTATTGAGATTCCCTTGAACCAAACTCATCCCAAACCCATTGTGAAGTGAAAAAAAGTCCGCGCTAGCGAAGCTATCCCGAAGGCTAAGGAATCCACCAAATTCAAAAATCGAAAATGCGATTAAAATACAAAAGCAGCTAAGTAGATTTGAGCCAATTCTGAGGAAGCGACTATGACTGAAAAAAAAACCGCCCAATGGGATGCCGGCAGGTTTGTCAAAACCTTGGCTTATTTCGGCGTCATTCCCTTCATTGGCAGCATTAGCTGGCTGCAACAACTCTTTGGAAGCAGCAGCAACAGTAAAAAAGACCAACCCAAACTGATACTGGTAGCCGGTGCCACCGGCGGCGTCGGGAAGCGAGTTGTCAAGCGGCTGCAACAGCGGGGATATAAAGTACGCTGCCTCGTCAGAGATACCAAAAGAGCAACAGAAATTTTCGGCAAAAATGTCGAATTAGTCGAGGGAGATATCGCTCTCCCAGAGACGCTAACACCGCTAGTAACCGAGGGCGTAGAAGCAGTTATCTGCTGTACCGGCACCAAAGTTCAACCAGTAGAAGGAGACACCCCTAATCGGGAAAAATACTACCAAGGCATCAAATTTTATATGCCGGAAGTTGTGGATGTTCCCGAAATAGTCGAATACAAAGGCATCAATAATTTAGTGCAAGCTGTTCGCCGCCAGCTAATTAAAGCAGGCGACAAAACAATTTTTGACTTCACAAAACCCAGCCAAGATTTAAAAGAAACTTGGGGTGCGCTAGACGACATCGTGATGGGTGGCACGAGCGAAAGTTCGATCGTACTTACAGACAATACAGCTATCTTCACAGGCAATGTTTCTACTGCCAACTCGGGCGGCTTTGCTTCCGTGCGTACCCGCAACTTCGATCCTCCGCTTAATCTCGCAGGATTTAGCGGCCTCCAACTGCGCGTCAAAGGGGACGGCAAGCGCTACAAATTGATTGTTCGCAGCGAAGCTAAATGGGATGGAATTGGCTATTGCTATTCGTTTGATACTGTTTACAATATCTGGATTACTGTCACTGTTCCTTTTGATGAGTTAATTCCAGTATTCCGCGCCAAAACTGTTAAAGATGGCTCGAAATTTGATGCCAGCAGTATTTTTTCTTTTCAGTTAATGTTGAGCAAGTTTGAATATGATGGCGCGCTCAACCCGAAATTTACACCTGGTATTTTTCAACTGGAGTTAGAATCTATTAAAGCTGATGGCGGACAGAATTTGCCGCGATTTGTGATGGTGAGTTCGGCAGGAGTTACCCGCCCGGGCCGCCCGGGAATTAACTTGGAAGAAGAACCGCCTGCCGTCAGGATGAATGATATGTTAGGGGGGATTTTGACTTGGAAGTTGAAAGGGGAAGATTGCGTGCGATCGAGCGGCATACCTTATACTGTTGTCAGACCCTGCGCTTTGACTGAAGAACCGGGAGGCAAAGCTTTAATCTTCGAGCAAGGAGACAATATTAAGGGCAAAGTCAGTCGGGAAGATATTGCAGAATTGTGCGTGCAGGCTTTGGAACAACCGCAAGCTTGCAACGTTACTTTTGAGGTGAAAGAGGGGGAAAATGCCAGTTCTCCCGGAGACTGGCAGGCTTTGTTTTCTGGAGTTAAATAACAATTGTTTGTAGGGGCTGATTAGTTTTTTACCCTTATTAGTCGGCGGTTTAAACCGCGTCTGCACAAATGAAGTCTGCCTCCGCAGACAAGCGAGATTACTGGTTCCCAGGCTCGACCTGGGAACCAGTAATAACCAATAACTAATAACTAATAACCAATAACTAATAACTAATTTATGTCTGTGACTTTTTCCCGACGCTACTTGACGCCTTATTTGTTTTTGCTACCTGCTTTATTTATTTTGAGTTTGACTGTTTTGTGGCCGGCGGTGCAAGCTTTTTATTTGAGTTTTACCAACTACGAATATGATTTGACTCAAATGCCGCAGTGGGTGGGTTTAAAGAATTTTTACAGGTTGTGGGGCGATCGCACATTCTGGCAAACTTTGACTAATACGCTGCTTTATCTCACCTGCGTTGT
Source organism: Microcoleus sp. Pol7_A1 (assembly GCF_036701085.1). Classification (NCBI taxonomy): domain Bacteria; kingdom Bacillati; phylum Cyanobacteriota; class Cyanophyceae; order Oscillatoriales; family Microcoleaceae; genus Microcoleus; species Microcoleus sp. Pol7_A1. The sequence goes on along the minus strand of NZ_JAUBQD010000031.1, from coordinate 28,290 downwards.
GCCTGTATTGGTTGTTCTACCGTTGGGAATGGCGATTTTGTGCAACCAAAAACTTAAGGGGATGAACTGGTTTCGAGCAGCATACTACACGCCGGCGGTGATTTCAATGGTTGTCGCCGGGATTGCTTGGAAGTGGCTGTTTGCTGAGACTGGACTGCTAAATCAGTTGGGGGAATTGTTGGGTTTACCTCCTGTTTCTTGGCTGGCTAATCCGAAGTTAGCAATCTTTAGCGTGATGGCAGTTACTATCTGGAAAGGATTGGGCTATTACATGGTGATTTATTTGGCAGGGTTGCAAGCTATTCCGGCTGAACTTTATGAGGCGGCTGCTATTGATGGTTCTGATGGTTTGGGAAAGCACTGGGATATTACTGTGCCGCTGATGAAGCCTTATTTAGTTTTAGTTGCGGTAATTTCGGCGATTTCTGCTACTAAGGTTTTTGAAGAAGTTTATATTATGACTCAGGGCGGGCCTCGCAATAGTTCTAAGACTGTTGTTTATTATCTTTACGAACGGGCTTTTAATGATTTGGAAATTGGCTATGCTTGTACGATCGGGCTGGTTTTGTTTTTGCTAATTTTGGGTTTATCGATTTTGCAAGTTAGCCTTCAGGGTTTGACTCGCAATGATTAAGATTTATGACTGATTAGAACTGACGCACTCCGGGCATCATAAACTCGGTTTCTCGTTCTCACTCCTGTTGCTCCTAGGACTTTATTACATTCAGAAACCGGGTTTATTGCTCTAATTTCTACTAATTTTAGGCTGGAATCTCGAAGTAATGCGATCGCTCACGGCTTTGGGCAGGTCTTATTGGCGAAATCACAGCTATAAATATAGGGTTTCTGCCAGTTCAGAGGAATTTGTAATAAATCCCTGGTTCCGGTCATTCCCTGTCCAAGAAAGAGCAGCACAGCGATCGAGTTCAAGATCACATGGATAGTGCGCCAGCGATTTGAGCGGTCTTTGTAAATGTCTTGAATGATGGCAAGGGAGAAAACCATAATTAGCGCAGCGGTGATGCCAATGTAGTAGTGAGACCAATACCATTCATTGGTTAGCCGATAAACGCCATCTTGAGTGCCAAGAATGACCAGACCAGTACCTGTTAGGGTGGCAAATATGCCGCGCCATAAAGCGGGTGTAGCTCGATAGAGCATCACCAAAGAGGCGATCGTTGCAACAAACATCAGCACAATGAAAATGACTTGAAACGAGTTTTTGCTCCAAACATCCTTGCTCAAAATATGCTCAAAAATCGGGTAGGCTAGACCCAACAACGTCACTCCTACCACAGAAGCTGACAAAATTCGACCTGCTTTGACGTGTTCTTGACCCACAACAGGTGGAATTTTGCTCTTGGTGTCGATCGCAATTTGCTTCCGACGCTGCATAGTTTGCCAAGCCATATTCAGAACAACACCAAGCATAGGAAAAACAATCGCTACAGCTAAAATAGGATGCAGCAAAACCAGAAAATCTTTAAATTCCATACAACACCTTTTTCTTGAAGAGGGTTGGCTTCATCAACCCGGTTTTTGCGATACATAATATCATATTCGGCGCTCTAACCACCGTAATTTTGTAGTCAGGACTAATAGTAATTGTTCATCGGTCAAGAGAAAACTGAAGTCCTGACTGCAAAAACGCTTTATGAAGCGTAACTCACCGAATATGTTGATTGATAACAAGATATAGCAGTCGTCAATTGGGTGAGGTACAGCTTTCTCAATTACGCAATTACAATTACCTTGTTCTCAGGGAAATGAAAACTGCTGGTGGTAATGTCAGTGGTGGTTAGTGGCAACTAATTGCCTGCATCACTTTGAGCTTAGCGCAACAGTTCTTTGTTATTCAGAATAGCAGGCCAATTTTTGTTTGCTAAAGCAATGTGACCAGGGATATCCCCCATCCACTGTGCTTGTACTTTCTTGTCGTAGTTGAGATAAAGCTTCCCATTAACGATTTTCCAGGCGTCAGGCTGGGTGACAACAAGATTTCCTTCACTGGTAGCCTGGGCGCAATATCCACCGTATTGAGGAGCGTACTTTTCAGGATTTTGAGCAAACATATCACGGTTTGCTGCACTAGCAAACATCCAAGTTGTTCCACCCCAATTATGTTTAAACTGGCTAACTCCCATAACTAATTTGCTTTGGGTGAAATAGGCTACGACATCCTGACCATCAAGAGCCACACCTTTTTCAGTGTAGAACTGAGGATGAACGGTTGTTGTGCTGCTTTTACCAGCGCAAGGATTGGCTTTACCAGCGCAAGGATTGGCTTTACCCGCGCAAGGATTGGCTTTACCAGCACAAGGATTGGCTTTACCCGCACAAGGATTGGCTTTACCCGCACAAGGATTGGCTTTACCCGCGCAAGGATTGGCTTTACCCGCACAAGGATTGGATTGTGCAACCTTGGATGAAACGGTTGTAGAGTTTGAGTTTGTTGAAGCCTTGAAGTTGGCGTAGCTAACATTAGTTGTTCCCAAGCCTAGAATGGTGGCAATGGCGATCGTGGTAATGTATTTTACTTTCATGTGTCTAATTTCCCGATAAATTGTTAGTAATTCCACGCCAGATGTTTGCTTGAGAGTTCTTGCTCTTTGGCAATTATGCTGGCTTTGTGTTTCCCTCAAGACTTGAGGTTATTTGCATTAACTCTCAAGAAAATGAGTGCTAGATGAGGAAGAGATGGATGGGAGATAAAACTCTGAATACTTTATACGCCAATTTCTTCAGCAAAAATTCATCTGGAAATTAGGAACGCATCATCTAGTTGCCAGGATTCTCTTATAGAGTGGAGATTAACCCTGACTATCCTTTACAGGACTTATACACTCTGGGCTTAGAAAGCGGGTTTCTTCGTAGATACCTCGTTGCTAAACCCAAGATTCCTGATGAGAAACTTAGTAGTGCAGTAATTTAACCGCGAGTTGAGAAATTATGACAGGACAAGACTGGTTAGTGACTGATGATGGACAGTGCAATATTTTTGAGGCTACAAGTCAAATTGAAGATTTGACCCATCCCTACCGACTTTATCGCTTTTTAACTGACTTAGAAGATGTATTAGAGCAAATTAGTGATGATTATTTACGACTCCAGGCAATTTGTCCCCTTGTCCGCAGGTTGTTAGATAGTTCTTCCTGGTTTCAAATTGCTCTCCTTGAGCCTGACTCTGAGACAGGCTGGGCAGTACAAACACTTTATGATGAACCATTTTTTCCTCTGACGGTGCAGTTGGTGGCTTGGGCACCGGGTGCAGTTTCTCCGATTCACAATCATGCCAGTTGGGGATTGGTGGCACTACTTGATGGACAGGAGAAAAATACTTTCTGGCAGCGATCGCCAACTCGCAAGTTTCCCGATAAAATCACAACAGTGGGAGATATTTTGCTGGCTCCGGGTGACGTTTTGTGCTTAATGCCAGATGCGATTCATCATGTGGAAGCACTGGGAGATAAACCAACCATTAGTTTTAATCTTTATGGCGTAACAGATTACGATCGACGATTTGAGTTTAACCAAATTAAAGGTACTGCGGAAAACTTTTAAGATAGCAGTCTGATGAAAACAAATATCAACAAATATCAAATATAACGGGCGATTTTCGCGGCTGCACCAACTTTCGTCGGTTCTACACGATACTAACTTTCTCTAGTTAAGTGTTGACTCATTTTAATGCTTAATTCTTATCACTCCCTGACTATAAAATGAATCTAATTCGCCAAGTCATAGCCGCTATCAACCCTCTCACGGGCAAGCGAATTTCCACCTCTTCTCTTCAGTTTCGCCTGACGCTGGAATTGCTGGTACTCTCGATTTTAGGACTTAGCAGTGTGGCATTTTGGGCGGGCTGGCAAAGGTCGCAAAATCTAGTGGGTGCTCATAAACAAACCCTGGAATACATTGGAATACGCTTTCCCGAACAGGTTGAGCTTTATAGTGAAATGGGTTCACTAGAAATTGGCTTAACCCGAAGCGTCCACAAAGCTTCCACAGGAGGAATAATGGTGTGGGTGAAGCGAAATGATGGGATGCTTTTGGTTAATTCACCTGATATGGATCTGCAATCTTCTAAGATTACGAAGATGATCTCGTTGACGGAAGTACCTGCACAGCCGACTTTTGTTCAGATGGGCGATCGCTATTTGGTGATCTGTAGCAGAACTCTGAGGATTAAAAATGAGTTACTGGGTACGGTATATTTCTCTCAAGATATCACTGATGAGCAACGTCAGTTAAATGATGGGATTCGGAGTCTAATAGTTGTCAGTATTGTGGTAATCTTAGTGTTAATGTTGGCGATCGCCAGTCGCATTCGTCATGCTCTCCATCCTTTGGAACATATGAGTCAGGTAGCTAGCACTTTGTCTGCTGATAATTTGCAGGCGGCAAAACTCCAACTGCATCAGGCTCCTGATGAGATTTTAGGACTAGCGCAAACGTTTAATGAGATGTTGTTTCGATTATCGGGTTCCTGGGAGCAACAACGCCAATTTGTCGGTAATGTTTCCCACGAATTACGCACGCCTCTGACGGTTGTAGTTGGTTATTTACAAAGTTTGCTGCGACGCAGCACTAACTTAAGTGACTATCAGCAACAAGCACTGGAAACAGCGGTTGGCGAAACTGAACGCACGATTCGGATGTTAGAAGATTTGCTCGATTTAGCACGGGCAGATAGTGGCAACTTGCACTTTCGTTTGAATCCGGTGATCCTGAATACTCTGGTGGCTGAGGTGGCCGAAATGAGTCAAAAAGTTAGCAATCGAAAAATTATTTTGGTGTCAAATGATGAGGATGTTGTAGCCTGTGCGGATCAGGATCGTTTACAACAAGTGTTAATTAACTTAGTCGATAATGCAATCAAGTATTCTGCTCCCGAACAACCAGTTGAGTTAGTCTTAGAAAAGAGGGAACAGCAGGTGATGATTCATGTGGGCGATCGCGGAATTGGTATTTCTCTCCCCCATCAAAACCGGATTTTTGAACGATTTTACCGGGTGGATGAGTCAATGACGCGCTCTAGAGACGGTACAGGGTTGGGATTGGCGATCGCCAAAAGCCTGATCGAAGGCATGGAAGGACGTATTACGCTCCGATCTAAACCGGGAGAAGGTAGTATTTTTACTATCACCTTACCTGTCTGGAATCCGCAGCTATGAGCGATCGCATTCTCCTTGTTGAAGATGACCCTAAACTGGCAAAGTTCATCGAATCTGAACTTAGTCTGGAAGGATATCACGTCACTGTCGCCCCAAATGGATTGGATGGATTAACGATCGCTCGTGATGCTCAACCGGATTTATTAATTTTAGATTGGATGCTTCCCGGCATCTCTGGATTAGACATCTGTTTAAGGTTGCGATCGACTGGTGTTCAAGTACCAATAATTATGTTGACAGCAAAAGATGAAGTACCCGATCGCGTGACGGGATTAAATGCTGGAGCCGATGATTATGTTACTAAGCCTTTTAGTATGGAAGAACTCCTGGCGAGAGTGAAAGCCCGTCTGCGCCGAACTCAACAAAATGACGCCGATAACTTACAATTTGAAGACCTAATCTTGAACGGTTTAACCCGTGAAGTATATCGAGGCAGTCAACTAATTGAACTCACTGCCAAAGAGTTTGATTTGTTAGAATTTATGCTGCGAAATCACCGTCAAGTGATTAGCCGCGACCGAATTTTAGAAAAAGTCTGGGGTTACGATTTTATGGGCGAGTCCAACATTATTGAAGTGTATATTCGTGCGTTACGAATTAAGTTAGAAGCAAGTAACTCAAAACGCCTGCTGCATACGGTTAGGGGAGTTGGATACGTGTTGCGAGAGCAAAAGTGAGCAGGGGCGGATTTACAAATACTTGGCAGATTAAGTATGGATACTGGTGAACCCGCTCCTATTATACTACCTATTTTTTTGTAAAAAATCGACCTAGAAATCCGGTCGTTCCTGATAATCTTCCGCAGAACTCGGGTCTAATTCCCACCGACTTTCATCTCGATGTTCAAGCATATTTGTTGTGTGCAACATAGCCCCATCGGGCATTTCTATGCCCGCAGCGGCTCCGAGTTCGTCAACCATATCCAGGTCTGGAGTAGGCGCGGTTCCGCCCACCGATTGCTCGCCAGTGGCACTTTCTTGTTCCGCAGCAGGATCGGCATCCTCGCCGCCGATTTGAGAACTGGTGGAAGAGTATTCCGAACTGCTGTCCTGCAGGGTTGTTATGTCGTCTTGGCTCAATCCCGGTTGATCGATGACGCCGGTACCGTAAGATTCGGTAATTTCTTGAGGCAATTCGCCCAAATTATCGCGTTCTGTTGTTTTTTTTTCGTTGCTTTTCTTTTGCTGTGCCACGATACTTGCTCCTGTTTATTTTTGAACTCAATTAAATTAAAAATGTCCGAATTTGGCTTTAACTGAATTGTTTTTAGTAATTGCCGATGGCTATAATTAAGTGGTATCTTAATTGCTATTTAAGCTTTTAGCTTCTATCTCAGGAAATATATTTATTCCGCTCAGCTATTTCATTGGGAATACAAAAAGCGATCGCCCTTTGGAAACGGGCGATCGCTTTTTAATGGGGAGGCTAATTCTATTCGGGAAAATCAGGAATTACCCATTTGGGAGGTTCCATCCGTTTCCTTCTCACCGCTTCCTCTGCTATTTCTAGCATTTTATCCAGAGAAGTATTTTCAATAAAGTTGGACGTTGCTTCTGCGTATTCCCGCTTCGGGCACTTGTCGCCCAGAACGCAGCCATTGACGCAAGCTACAGCACAATCGACAGTGTTCTCCACCATAACTTTTTTCCTTTCACACTTCCAACAACTAATAGGCACGTACTCTGGGTGAATTTGTCAAGAGACAGCTCTATATCTTTATTTTACTTCACAAATTGTCATCAAAGGTCGATCGCCAGCGCAAAACTGTTATAAAATCAAAGCAACCTACCTAATCTGCCGATCGTGAGTAATTTTCTGCGGCGCTTAAAACTTTTACCTTGGCGAGAAATGCTGCAAATTGCCGCCCTCGTCAACTCAATCGTGATTGGACTGGAGCTATTTTTAGCCTGGGGTTTCACGCAATCGCGGCCAATCCGCAACGGGGTGACGCTTCTCTACGGTTCCTCCCTCGGGATATTGATACCTTTTGCAGCAGCAGTGGGAATGGGAGCTTTAGCAGTGTACTTTTTAGAGTATTGGCAACAACAATTTTTGCTCAACCGAATTAGTTTGTGGGTTTTAGTTTTGTGCCTGCTCTTGGGTTTGGTTTTAAAATCATTCCTACCCATACCTGCTTCTTTAGCAAGTTTATCAGAAACTGCACTAATAGGAATTGCGGTGGGAGTTTTTTGGAAGGGCCGGCCTTATTGGCGATAGTCATGCCATTTTAGATTTTAGATTTTAGATTTTAGATTGGCTATGACTGATGAAGATTCGGGTTTCGAGCTTGTCTACAGTTGCATTTTTTTGTGAAAATAGTATCATTAGTCAGTGGTCATTGGTTATTAGTCTATATGTAGGGTGCGCAGTGCGCACCTTACCGCTTCAAGCAAAAAATTCCTTCTTCCTTCTTCCTGACATCCGTTACCGAATCCGTTACAGAATCCGTTGCCGAACTTCTTCCTTCTTATGGCAGCCAAAAATCGGGAATGAATGTTTTAGTCAAACTGCGAGTAAACTGATTAATCTTTCTCCCGATTTGAATGTGCGGTTCGTCAGCTTCCACGGGAATAATTGTTGCTTTGTTTCCGATTCCGAAACGCGAAATTACCAAATTTGCCGCCTCCAAACCAGTAACATAAGCCTTTTCCTGCGACCAAGAACCGTGGCGGGTCACAACCCAATCGCCGCTCATGAATACATTATCATAACTTGTTACTGCCGGCAACAAATACTGATAGCTGCCAGGGGCAAAATGCGTCACCGCCCGCGACAGCCGAATTGCGCTGCTGTCAATTACTTTTGCCTCCCGAAAAGCAGGGATGCAAGTCGCTAAATCTCGCTGAACTAAGGAAACTATTTCCTCATCTTTCAGGGGAATTAATTGATTTGCGTGATAAAAGTCAGCTTCGACAACTGTTCCGGGTTCGTATCGAAATTCGTCGTGCAAAGCATTCAAATCAAAAAACGTCCAACCTGTAGTTGAACTAAAGCCAAAACAGGCATTAGAAGGCAGCGGAATGTCAATTATTCTGTCAAACCACAGGCGAACAGCTAACACGTCAACTGCACCCAAATTCATCGCGTCCCGAAACTCTTGGCGGCTTTGCAAAGCTGGGCTGCTGCTGATAATTTTTTGCATTCCCGTGACACCCACTGCAAAAATAACTGCATCTGCCTCGAAGGTTTTGTCGCCGCAAACAACGCCATTAGCTTGATTGTTGCTGTCAACAATCAAATCAGTAACTCGCTGCTTTGTCAAGACTTTTGCACCTAGTTTTTCTAGGATATCGACCCAGGGGCGAAAGATTTTTTCTCCGACTGTTCCGCGACACCAAACTACATCAAAATCCGGTTGGTGGGCTAAGATGAAATAATAAAGCATTCCCAAAGCTGCGGCGGCAGAACATTGTTCTCCTGGTGCAAATAAACCTACTAATAACATCGGTTCAAAAGCATCGCGGTACAGTCTTGCAGAAACGCCAAACTGTTTGAATAGTTCGCGGGCTGTGACGCGATCGTACCTGCGCCACGCTTCGTCGGAATTGTCGAAATCTAGAACGGCGTAGAGTAAGGGCAACGCTGAAAGCCGATCGACTAATGGCAACCTTTTAAATCGGGTGTAAAGAAAGGTTCCTAACGGTGTGGGAAGTCGCGGTTCGTCCTGAAAAATCGGCGATTCTACTTCCAATCCGGCGGGTGAATACTGACAAGAACGAGTCCAAGGCGTGAAGGGATCTAGTTCTAATTCCTTGACTAAGGAAAAGATGTTTTTGTAGGGATACCAGAAGCCATGAATCCCAGCTTCTACGGAACGCCCGCCGGCGGTTTTCCACCCTGCAACTAAGCCTCCCGGATAAGGGCCAGCTTCTAGCAGGGTGACATCATAGCCTTGCTGGGTTAGGTGATAGGTAGCGCCTAAACCGGCCCATCCTGCACCGACGACGACTATTTTTGGGGCTGACGATTCTGGTGACATTGCGTACCTCTTGATAATTTATTAATGATGACATAATTCATAAAATCCGGATTTGATATAAAATGTAGTGAATTATGTGCTAAATTTCGCTTGAGTAAATAATGAGTGTCAAAAACCGCCAGCAGACTAACCTGCTGCTGCTCTTATTTCCCGCTACGGCATGGCTGATGGTTTTCTTCATTTTGCCCGTGCTAATTGTACTTTTGTACAGTTTCTTAGAACGCGGTACATACGGCGGCGTTACTTGGATATTTACTCTTAGCAACTACCAGCGTTTGTTCAGTGGGCTTTTCTTAGGAGTAATTGGGCGATCGCTCTGGCTGGCTTTTCTGACAACGGCCGCTTGCTTATTAATTGGCTATCCCCTAGCATTCTTCATCGCCACCCGTTCTCCCCGCTGGCGAAATGCTTTGCTTTTGCTGGTAATTATTCCATTTTGGACTAATTTCTTAGTGAGAACCTACGCCTGGATCATACTCCTGCGGAGCGAAGGAGTAGTTAACACAGCCCTGCAAAGCTTGCAAATTATTAGCGAACCGTTAAACTTGCTTTTTACGCCTTTCGCTGTGGCGATCGGTCTTATTTACGGCTATTTACCTTTCATGGTTCTGCCTTTATATTCTAGCATAGAACGCTTCAACTTTTCATTGGTAGAAGCCGCTCACGATTTAGGGGCTAATGATATCCGCACTTTGTGGCGCGTATTTTTACCATTAACAAGTCGCGGCATTGTTGCAGGCTCTATTTTAGTTTTTGTCCCCGCCGTCGGCGCTTTCATCACGCCTGATATATTGGGGGGTTCTAAAACAGTTATGGTGGGAAATTTGATTCAAAATCAGTTTATGAAAGCCCGCGATTGGCCTTTTGGATCGGCGCTTTCTATGCTGTTGACGGTAATCATATTGATTCCTGTGTTAATTTACTTCCGCGTGTCTGACGAAACTTAAACAGGTAGATTGAGATTTACAGTTGGGTGGGGGCGGGTTTATGAGATTATTGCTCTTAGGCACAGATTGTCTGTAAAACCCGCCCCTATAGGCGAATTTATTTTTGACTAATGACTAAACTAGATTTACTCGTGCGGGCGATCGGCAAAAAATGGCTTTTGGTACAAGCTGCACTAGCATTTGCCTTTCTTTACTTGCCAATTCTCATCTTAATTATTTACTCCTTTAACGCCTCCAGGTTCAATGCCGTTTGGCGCGGGTTTACCCTCGATTGGTACCGCAGTTTGTTTGGCAATGCAGGCGGGACGATTGCTACGAGTAGTAGCGCCGGAATTGTGACAGCCCTTAACAACAGCTTGCTAATTGCAGCTATTTCGACTGTGTTAGCCACAATTTTTGGTACAATGATCGCGCTAGCACTCGAACGCTTTCATTTCCCAGGACGCAAAGCAGTAGAGGCTTTACTGTTTTTGCCGATTATCATGCCCGAAATTACGATCGGCATTTCGCTGCTAGTTTTCTTTACCCTAGTATTTCGGATCGTAGAAAATCTCACGGGACTTCGCCTCAATCTCGGCTTACCTACCGTAATTATCGGTCACGTTGTTTTTAATATTTCCTTTGTGACTATTACCGTCAGGGCGCGTTTGGCGGAAATCGATCCTCAATTAGAACAAGCAGCTTTTGACTTAGGCGCTAACGAATGGCGGGCTTTTTGGCGCATCACTCTACCTCTAATTTGGCCCGCTATTTTCAGCGCGGCACTCCTGGCTTTTACTCTGTCGCTGGACGATTTTGTCGTGACATTTTTTACAACGGGCGTCGGTTCGATGACGCTGCCGCTATTTGTTTACGGAATGATAAAATTTGCAGTGACGCCAGCGATTAATGCCATTTCAACTTTGATGTTGTTGGCTTCCTTATTGCTGGTTTTATCATCGTTTAAAGTTCAAAAAAGTTAAAAATTTTGCTTTATGTGTCATAATTATTGTCGTCTGCAACTAACACAACCTATGAAACGCCTGCTGACTTTCTTAATTTTGTTTGTGATGAGTGCAACGGTGGCTTTCGGCTGTAGCCCCACAGGTGGCAACCAGCAGCAAGTTCTCAGCATTTACAATTATGCAAGTTATATCGCCCCAGAAGCGATCGCCCAATTCGAGAAAGAGAACAATGTTAAAATTCAATACGACACTTTCGAGAACAGCGACGCACTCTATGCCAAACTCAAACAGGGAAACCCCGGTTACGACTTAATATTTCCAGCCGATTACATGGTGAAAATCATGATCGCAGAAAATATAATTGAGCCGCTAAATTTAAACAATATTCCCAACAAAAAAAACCTAGAACCTAAATTTATCAATCAAGCTTTTGACCCGGGCAATAAATATTCCCTGCCCTACCAGTGGGGAACGATGGGAATTGGCTACAACGTGAAAACCACCAAGGGCGATATCAACAGTTGGGCGGCGATGTTCGACCCGAAATATACCGGAAAAGTCGCGTGGCAAGACGATGCCAGATACACATTTGCAGGAGTTTTAATGTATTTAGGATTTGATCCAAATACAACCAATCCCGAAGAGATTAACAAAGCCCGCGATTTGCTGATTAAAAGTAAAAATCTCATTGCCGCTTTTGTCCCCGACAACGGTCAAAATCTGCTCGATCAAGGAGAAGTAAATCTGACGATGGAATGGAGCGGCGATATTTTTCAGGTAATGACAGAAAATCCCAATCTTCGCTACGCTATTCCCAAAGAAGGAACAATTATCTTTTCTGACAACATGGCAATTCCCAAAAGTGCGCCCCAAAAAGAGTTAGCCGAGAAATTTATTAACTTTATTTTGCAGCCAGAAGTAGGGGCCCAAATTTCTAATTTTACCCACTTCGGATCGCCCAACAAAGCAGCAATCGATCGAGGTTTAATCGACCCGAACGATTTGAAAAATCCTCAAATTTACCCGCCGGCTGAGGTGTTTGGCAAAATGAAATTATTGCAAGATGTCGGCAAAGCAACTGCATTGTACGATCGAGCTTGGACGGAAGTTAAAGCAGGGGCCGGAAAGTAAGCTATTCCACATTTAAATCTTGTGGGGCGTTGCTCAAAGCCCGCCCCACAAGAGTTAAATGATTTATTGAGAAGCAATTTAAATGCTGATTAGCTGAGATAGAACCCGGAGGGTGCGTCTGCACAGCGTAATTTTATAGATAAACTATAGGCTAATCCCTGAAGCACCATAGCAGGATAGATAACAATGCACGCCGTCGAAGTTTTAGACGTTTCTAAAGTATTTAAAAGTGTCCGCAGTCAAGATTTCTTAGCTGTCGATAACATCAACCTGCAAATTTACGATCGAGAATTCTTTTCTTTACTAGGCCCTTCCGGCTGCGGCAAAACTACTACTTTGCGAATGATCGCGGGTTTTGAAATTCCCACAGCGGGCGAAATTTACATTCACGGTCAACCGATGCAAAATCGCCCGCCATTTCACCGCCCAGTGAATACGGTATTTCAAAATTATGCTTTATTTCCGCACATGACAGTAGCACAAAATGCCGCTTTTGGGTTGGAAATGGAGAATTTGCCTCAGAAAACAATTCGCGATCGCGTTGCTGAAGCCTTAGCATTAGTACAGTTAACCGATGTAGAAAAACGCTATCCCCGCCAACTGTCAGGGGGACAGCAGCAGCGAGTAGCGCTAGCAAGAGCATTAGTCAAACAGCCGTCTGTTTTGCTGTTGGATGAACCCCTAGGAGCGCTGGATTTAAAATTGCGTAAAGAGATGCAATTAGAATTAAAAAAAATGCAGCGAAAATTGGGAATTACGTTTATTTATGTAACTCACGACCAAGAAGAAGCGCTAACAATGTCAGACAGAATTGCAGTAATGGAGGGAGGAAAACTGCAACAAGTCGGGACGCCTGTTGATATTTATGAATATCCTAAAACGCGGTTTGTTGCAGATTTTATTGGCGATAGCAATTTTTTAAGCGGGCAAGTAGTAGAAAAGCTAAACGGTCAAATAATCGTGTTGGTTGACCAGCATTTGCCGGTCTTAGTTGCGACAGCAGAAGATATGCCCTTTGGGAAAGTTGTCACCCTGGTGTTGCGACCAGAAAAAGCTGCAATTTTCCCGGCTAATTATGATGTTGAAAATAGCTGGCCGGGAATAGTAGAAGAGGCTATTTATATTGGCACTGACACGCGCTATACGGTGCGGTTGACTGCTAAAAGTTCGATCGCCCTTCGCCGACAAAACTTGCACAGAGATGACTTGCAGCGACACCAAGTCGGCGACAGCGTTCGAGTTGCCGTGCCGCCGGAAAGTATCTGTATTTTATAGCAGCAGGAAGAAGGCAGACACGACACGGATTTTCACACGAATGCACGTATTATAGCGGAACTCAGGAGTCATGAGTATAGCACTTACACATCAATACCAAAGAAAACGGGTTTTTCAGTAGGTAAACTGATCTATTTCTACTGCTCCAAGTGCTTTTAGGGTTGATTTTTGAGCATCAGTTAGACCAGTAACACCTATAATATTCATACCTTCGTAAAGCCTGGGCGATCGCATTTTTTTTACACATTCTCCTGTCTCCATTTCCCACAGCTTAATAGTTCCATCGGCACTGCCACTGGCTATGGTTTTACCATCGAGAGAAATTGCGATCGCCCATATCTGAGACGAATCATTCTGTAAGATTTTAACACATTCCCCGGAGCACACATCCCACAACCGGATCGTTTTATCGTGACTGCCACTGACCAAAATTCGCCCATCTGGACTAAACCGGACGCACCATACCAAAGCCTTGTGTCCCTCGAAGGTTTTCAGACATTCTCCCGACTCAATATCCCACAGTTTTATCGTTTTGTCGTCACTGCTGGTTGCTAAAATCTTTCCATCCGGACTGAAAGCAACTGAAAACAGCAAACTGGTATGACCTGAAAGGGTTTTGAAACATTCCCCAGAGCAAACATCCCACAATCTCACCAGCCTATCATCGCTGCCACTGGCTAAAATTGTCCCATCTGGACTGAAAGCAATTGACCAAGCACGACAACAATCTGACAAAATTTGGTAACATTCACCAGTCCGAACATTCCATAATCGGAGATTATGAAAATTATCGCTACTTGCTAATGTGCGACCATCTGGACTGAAACTAACAGAAAATACAAAGTTGTTGGCAATGCTTTTACCTTCCTGCATTACCCGCAGCAATTGACCCGTAGCGACATCCCACAAACGGATAATGCCACGACTACTGCTGCTAGCAAGCACTTGACCATCTGGACTGAAGGCAACACACCAAACCCAATTTGTATGTCCTGGCAGTGTTTTGCTGCATTTACCAGATTGCACGTCCCATAATTTGAGCGTTGTGTCATCGCTACCGCTGGCTAAAAACTGCCCATCTGGACTAAAAACAAGCGATTTAATCCCAGCGCTGTAGCCATACAAAGTTCTCAATGATTCTCCTGTTTGCGTATTCCAGAGGGTAACGGTGCAATCTAAGCTACCACTTGCCAGAGTATGACCTTGCGGGTGAAATGCGATCGACCATATCCAACCGCAGTGTTTCTGCATAACTTGGCAACACCGTCCAGTCGCAACATCCCAGAGTCGCACCGTGCAATCATAGCTGGCACTGGCGATCGCACAACTATCTGGACTAAATGCGACTCCTACGACAGGATCGGTATGTGCCCGCAGAATCTTTAAACATTGTCTCGTAGAAATATCCCACAAACGAACCGTACAGTCCCAACTGCCGCTAACCAAGGTTTGACCGTCTGGACTAAAAGCGATCGATCGAATGATGTGTGTATGCCCTTCCAATGTGTTAATAATTTCCCCAGTTTCAAGCTGCCATAATTTGATAGTTTTGTCGTAACTACAACTCACCACAAGCTTACCATCTGGACTAAAAATCACCGTCGTTACAAAATTTGCGTGTCCCAGAAGCGTATTTAAACATTCACCAGTTGCCACATCCCACAACTTAATTGTGCAGTCCCAACTCCCAGTAGCTAAGGTTCGACCATCGGGACTAAATGCAACGGAACCTACCCATCCGGTATGCTCTGTTAATGTTTGAATACACTCACCCGTAGCCAAATCCCATAACTTGACGATGTGGTCAAAAGATGCACTTGCTAAAGTTTGATTGTTGGGACTAAAAGCGACACCAGCAATCCAACTGGTGTGTCCTTCACAGGTGAGAAAATCTCGATAATCTTGGGTGCGGCAGACTCGAATTTTACTATCGAGGTTGCCAACTGCCAAAAAATTACCATCTGGGCTAAAGGCAACAGATATAGCTCCATTTGAATTACTGGTAAGGACGGATTTAGACAGATCGGAATTAGCAAAGTTAACTCCATGCAAGTTTGTACCAATGAGATAAGCTTGCCAAATGCTCAAGTTCGAGAAATCATAGCCCCTTAATTCTATTTTCTGTTGAAGTAACAGATTAATCAGATTTCCACCACCATATCCAACTGAATTAGGAAATTGCGATCGCAGACAAAACAAAACTTGATTTAGTTGATATTCAAAATCTTTTTTAGATCGTAACTCCCCCATTATTCGTTCAGCCATTGGTGCTAAAATCAATCGAATTTGGCTTTCCCGAATGTAATCTTTTGCTTCTGCTTTGATTAGCGCATGGGTAACAAATAAATTGAGATTTTTTGACTTAATTTCCAGCTCAAATCCTTCGATTAACTGTTCGGTAACATACTCCATTACCACAGGTTGTAAGCTGATTTTTCCGGCATTCTTCTCGATTAGCGATCGCCTGCTCAGAGATGACAAAGCATCCAGCAGTTTAGATTGTGAGGGGATGGAAACAAAATCTGCCCGTAAGTCGGTTATAGAAATCCATTCTCGATCGATCGCCAGCCAATACATCACCTGCTTTTCCAAGTCTGACAACCGCCGAAATTGCCCATTGAGCAGAATATTGATATCTCCAAACGCGATCGCTCCCTGCTCCAAAAAGTTGGTAATATTGCCATCAAATAAATCTAGAACAGTTGTCGAGACAATTTTGAGTACCAGTGGATTGCCACAATAATGTTGAGTTAAATTTATCCAATCGGTTGCTGTTTCGGAAAAACAGCTATTGGCTTGTAAAATTTCTTGCACTTCCAAGGAACTTAACCCGATTAAGGGTAAGGTTCGCACAGGTGAGGTTTCGCCTTCCAACAACATCAAAGCTGTGGGTTTTTCCCGACTTGTCAAGACAAGACAACTAGAATGGCATTCGCTTCCCACTCGTCTGAGAACTTCCTCGTAGCCCTCATAGCCTTCTCGGTATTGCCCTGCTTCGGATATTGCCCCATCCGCACCCCCTAGAATCGCATCAAAATTATCCAGGATCAACAGACAGCGTGAGGAGCGTAAATACCCCATCAGTTGAGAGACTTGAGCCTCAAGCGATGTCGGGAGTGCTATTTCTTGTTGGTTAGATAGAATTTGAATCAGCGTTGATAATACGTCCTCAAGCGGTGGTGCATTGCGCAAGGAATACCAGATGAGAAAGTCAAATTCATTTTGAAGTGCGATCGCTACTTTTGCAGCCAATGAGGTTTTGCCAATTCCACCCATTCCTACCAAGCCAACCAAACGACAGGAGTCGGTAACAATCCATTGTTGCAGTCGCACTAATTCCTGATTTCGACCGTAGAATGTGGAGACATCAACCATTTCTCCCCAGTGGCGGTGCGTTGCAATTTCTTGTTGTTGAACTTGCAGTTGCAGCGGTGGTATTTTTTCTATCTCTGTGTTCGCTAATTCTACGGGTGTCTGACGCGATCGCCGTCCTATGACTGCTTGAAGATTGCTTTTAGTAACCTTTTCTCCAAGTTCAGCACTGAGTAGTTGCCATAACTTGTAACCCACATCCTTAATATAACTAGCGTCATAGCCAGCGCGATCTGCAATATCTAAATAAGATAGCCCTTCCCAAGATTCGCGAAATACAATCTCTTGGATGTTGCTGAGGGAAGTTGGGGCGATCGCTGTATCTAAAATTCTCAGCGCTTCTTCCACAGTCATAACTTTACAGCACCTCTAATTTAGTCTCCTGAGATCTTGCGGTTATTCGCGTGAGAAGGGTTAAGAGGGCCCATCACACAAGAAAAATTAACCTCTTGTGGGGTAGGCGTCTCCCCGGCTTAGTCTATGGATGCAAAATCTGAGTCTTCTTACTTTAACAAGACTTTTCTAGATTTTTGCGAAAATAGCACTCTCAACAGTTACAGCAGATTTCAGTGCAGAGATAGAGGACACGGCAGTGCCGTTTCCCTACAGCTATCGATTTCCGGGGTAAGTAACCCGGATTTAGTATTAGGCACCAATACCAAAGAAACCGGGTTTTTTATCCTTACTGCGGTTTGCAGCGAAGGATTTTCGTCCATCAACCCGGTTTGCGATCGCTCGTGCGAAAGTCGTATGACTTTTTCAGACTATTTTTTCCTGACTTTTTACGACTTTTTCTTGTCGTCGAACTGATACCCATTGTTTAACTTGGGTTTATAGCGAAACAAAGTCTTGCAATTTCAACAACAAGACTCGCTCAATTCCCAATCACCTATTTGGGTGATTGTCTTTAAACAACAGGAGAAAGTAACATGGCAAACATCATAGGTACCGAAGGCAATGACAAGCGGATCGGCACATTTGAGAATGACACAATCAGTGGCCTTGGAGGAAACGACACTCTTCAAGGTGGCTTTGGTAATGACCAACTGTTTGGTGGCTTTGGTGATGACCAACTGTTTGGTGAGAATGGTAATGACACACTGTTTGGTAGCTTCGGCCATGACCAACTGTTTGGTCTTGGTGGTAATGACGTACTGTCCGGTGGCACAGGTAATGATGTACTGATTGGCATTGGACCTTTTTTTGAGAATGAATTTGACACCCTGACCGGTGGCATTGGGGCAGATATATTTGTCATTGGTCTGGCCCAGGGCCCCTTTGGCTACAGCGGGCCTGACCATGCTACAATTCGCGATTTTTTCTCGTCAGACGGTGACAGAATTGCGGTTCAAGGTAGCGTCTCAGATTACCGATTTGTGTCTAACCAAAATGTTTCTGGTGGTGCAGCAAACGATACGCAAATATTCAAAGGCAATGACCTATTTGCCATTGTTGACGACAAATTTGTGTCGAGTTCTAACTTGTTTACCAATACAGGCAATAACCTCTTCTAGGCTGGCGATCGCAAATCAATTAAAACCTTACTGATTGGATCGCAATCCTATTGGAGACGTGCATTACTCGCAGGCTAACTGGAACTTCTCCCTATGGGGGAAGTTCCGATTAAAAAGAGTCAAAAATTATCGATCGAAGATGTCGAACTACCGAGTCGGAGTTGAGAGCCTCCGCGCTTTTAGCCCGAGGGTTAAAACAAGAGAAAGACTTTTGTAGTTATGCACATCCAACAAGTTCCAAAACTCGCAAACTTTTAAGGTGGGGGAATTTCCGGCGAGGGGGAAGGCGCGGGAATCTCCGCAGGACTCGATTCTGGCGACGGCGAGGGAATCTCCGCAGGACTCGATTCTGGCGACGGCGAGGGACTCTCAGCACCGGGCGAGGGACTCTCAGCACCGGAGGAGGGAATATCGGCACCGGGGGAGGGAATATCCGCAGGAGTTGGGGCGGTAGTTTCCGGCGGTGGCGGCAGTTGTTCGGGATCGGGGTTCTGGTTTTGGAGGCTGCGCACCCACAAACCTAAACCCGCGAAGACTAGCATCAGCCCCAACAGCCCCAGCAGGGGCAGCCAAAGCTTGGGCTTCTGTTTTTGAACTGGTTCCGGAGCGGGGGAAGTTTCGGGGTACAGCAACTGTTTGGAGGATTCAGAAAGCTGAGATTCTGGCATCCTCCCGGTTTTCTGGAGGGATGCAGATCCTGACATCGGCAGCGACACCGAAGCTGCTGACACCGGCGCTGACACTGGCGCTGACGCCACCGCCGGATCGAACAGTACCAATCTCTCCGGCGACATCCGACAGTGAGTCGCTACCACGGAGGTGTTGTCGTAACCGTTTTTCTCGTTGGCGAGACGAATCCAAGACTGAACCGCGGCTTCCAAAGACATTTTGCCCTCAAGCACCTCTGGGCCGTAATTCTCCCAAGATTTCTCTACCCAGTCGTTGTCGCTCAAACCGTCGGAACACAGCAGCAGTAAGCCTTCCTCTTCGACAATAAATCGGTGAATCGTCGGGCGCAGGAAATCGGCGTCCCGCGTACCCAAAGCTTGAGTCAGGGCTCCTGCATCCGATCGCAGTTGAGTTTCCCAGTATAAACTGTGTCCTAGCTGGACTTCCCTTGAGGCTACGTCGTCGTCCACAGTCAGCCGCTGACAGTAATTTTTGCCAATCCAATAAGCGCGGCTGTCTCCAACATTGACTAAATAAAGTTCGTGGCTGTTATTCGAGGGCAAATCCTCGGAAATTTTCACTTTTTGAGGCAACTGAAGGGCCATCACCAAAGTCGTCCCCATCCGCTGCCGCAACTCTTTTCCCTGCTCGTTATTTTGAGCGGAAATTACATTATTCACAACTCTCACTATTTCTTCGAGTTGCTTGATGACCATTGTTGGGGTCATCAACTCTTCTTGTTGAGTGATTTCTGAGAGCAAATTTTGGATTAAAGCTTTCAGGGACTGGACGGCTAATTGACTGGCAACTTCTCCTCCTTCGTGGCCTCCAACCCCGTCGCAAACCATTGTCAAGTAAGGAATTAGTTTGTCGCCGCCTGAAGTTTTGCTAGATTGAAAATCAGCAGCAGTCGGATAGCAACTGTCTTCATTTTGGGAGCGCTGCGGCCCGGTATCGGTCATGCCGACTACTTCTAAGTGCAGAGGCAATTTAGCGGCTTGTTCTAATAGTAAATCGTTTAGTTCCAGGGCGATCGCGTCGAAATTCATGCTGCTGCGGCGCATAAACTGACAAATCTCTCCGAGTTTCGACTGCACCTCGGGTTGCGCTGATTCCACCAAACCTGACCACACATCTCCCAAATCCCGCAGCGTCGGTACAAAATTGCCGGGGTGCAGTTCCAGCAGGCGTACCCGCCAACCTTCCACCCGCAAATTTTCCGGTACCAGCAAACTCGAAGCGACTCCCTGTTCCGACAGCGGTATCCACAGTTGGAGCATTTGCCACAGCCAGTAAACTTGGCGCGCGGCGCTTGTCCCAGACCAAGATTCTAAAATAGAAGGATACAGGCGACCGAAATTATTGATGGGCACATTTTCCAACAACAGCACCTCTGCTGCTTCCGGTGCTTCCCCCAGCGAACAAAAACCGTATACTTCAGGCGTATGCAGCCGTTGGGGATACAAATGCAGGTAAGGCATAATCGTATCCGGCAGTTGTTCCGGGACGCTCGGAGGCAGAGCTGGACGGCTGTCGAGCCAGATTTGGGGTGCAATGACAAAGTATCGATCGGCTATTACCTTACCCGCCGGCACTTCCTCGGCTGCTTGCCCTACCGCCCACACGTAGCGATAAATTAAATCGGTTTCGCAAGCTGCACAGTGCTGGCGGCCAAAGGTATTGCGGGGCTCGGCACAGCTAAGATTCGGGCAATAAATGGGTTCGGAGAAACTGCTGATCATATCGAAATAGTTTGTGTAAAAAGATTCTGAAGATATATGATTCGCCAGCCCAAATTCATGAGCTTGAGAATAAACTGATTTTAGCCCCTATCAATTTCTTAACTGCCTTTGGGCCCCTAGAAATTGTAGTTTCTGCCAGTCTTCACCGACTAAAATTGTAATTTAAGTTACTAAACTCTGACTTGGAGTAGGATGGAAGCCTCAACCTGGTACGGCTGCGCCACAAATCGCTCTGAGGGCCCGCAAGTGGCAAACCCTTGCACAGTCAGTTGTTGGTAATTCTTAAATCTTAAATTTCCAATCTAAGATCTAAATAGTATCACCTATTCTTTTTATGATCTGGACTCCCACGCTCCTTTGGCTGCTAGCTGGGTCTTTGCTCTGTTTGGCAGAGCTATTTCTCCCGACTGCTTTTGTCGCTTTTATGATGGGACTGAGCGCCTTCGCCGTAGCTGGATGCTCTCTAGTTCTACCTTACGTTAATTTACAAATATTCCTGTGGATGATATTTTCGACAGTTTTTGTGCTGCTGTCCCGGCGGTTGATACCAAAAGGCAAGGCAAGGGCGATCGCAGATTCTCAGGAAGCAAAAACTTTAACAGAAATTCCCCCCGGAGAAGCCGGCAGAGTCATTTATGAGGGGAATTCTTGGCAAGCTCGCTGCGAAGACACCAAGGCCACCATTCCCCCCAACCAAAACGTAATTGTCGTGGGACGAAAAGGCACTACTCTGATAGTTTTGCCAGAACATTTATTGCATTCTTAAACAAAATGCGTAATTAATCACAGGCAATTAGTAGTTAGTCATTAGTCATTAGTCATTAGTCATCATTAGTCATTAGTTTTTAGTTAACAGTCAACATTTATAGGAGGCAACCGTGGAACAATTTTTTTTACTTGTATTTTTAGCACTAGGCGGCTCAGCCCTCGCAGGTTCCGTCAAGATTATCAATCAGGGAAATGAAGCGCTGGTGGAAACTTTAGGTAAATACAGCGGCAAAAAACTGGAACCCGGTTTGAATTTTGTCAAGCCGTTTCTCGATCGCGTCGTTTACGAGCAAACAATTAGGGAAAAAGTCTTAGATATTCCCCCGCAAGCTTGTATTACCCGGGATAACGTTTCTATCACAGTTGATGCTGTGGTTTACTGGCGAATTGTAGACTTGGAAAAAGCTTGTTACAAAGTAGAAAATCTCCAGTCAGCAATGGTAAATATGGTGCTGACTC
This sequence comes from Microcoleus sp. Pol7_A1, assembly GCF_036701085.1. NCBI lineage: Bacteria > Bacillati > Cyanobacteriota > Cyanophyceae > Oscillatoriales > Microcoleaceae > Microcoleus > Microcoleus sp. Pol7_A1. Next base: position 6,316 of record NZ_JAUBQD010000031.1, on the reverse strand, counting down.
AAATTCGCGCCGAAATGGGTCAACTGGATCTCGAACAAACCTTTACTGCTCGTTCTCAAATTAATGAAATATTGCTCAGAGATTTAGATATTGTTACCGATCCTTGGGGAGTGAAAGTAACGCGGGTAGAACTGCGCGATATTATCCCTTCTAAAACTGTACAGGAATCAATGGAATTGCAGATGGCAGCCGATCGACGGAAGCGGGCGGCAATTCTGACATCCGAGGGCGAACGCGAGTCAGCAGTTAACAGCGCCAAAGGTAAAGCTGAAGCGCAAGTTCTGGATGCGGAAGCGCGCCAAAAAGCGACTATTTTGGAGGCGGAAGCTCAACAAAAGGCGATCGTCCTGAAAGCTCAAGCAGAACGCCAAAGTCAGGTTTTGAAAGCTCAAGCTACTTCCGAGGCTTTGCAAATAATCGGCAAAACTCTGCAAACTGACCCCAATGCCGGCGAAGCTTTACAATTTTTGTTAGCTCAAAACTATCTGGATATGGGTCAAAAAATTGGCACCAGCGACAGCAGCAAGGTGATGTTTATGGACCCGCGCAGCATTCCCGCTACGATGGAGGGATTGCGATCTATTGTTGGGGAAGGTAATAAGGCTGATTAGCCAGTTGGCAGTTGGCAGTTGACTGTTAACTGCTGACTGTTGTGATTACCTATTACCTATTACCAAATTTAAGATTCTTGAGCCAAAGTACACCGATCGCACAATCCGAAAAACTCCAAAGTGTGATAATAAATCTTGAAAGAATGAGATTGTTGCAGTTGGCTTTCTAAGTGGTGAACCGGGCATTCGTCGATCGTAATGGAGGCGCCGCATTCCAGACAAGTTAGGTGGTGTTGATCTTGGTGGGCGGCACCGTAGAGAGACTCGCCACTAGCGAGGGTTCTGACGTGAACGAACCCCTCTCGCTTTAAACCGTCGAGGGAGCGGTAAACGGTTGCTAAGCCCATGCTTTGGTCGCTGTTACGCAGTTCTAAGTAGATATCTTGCGCTGAGAGCGATCGATTCAGGACTTTGAGCAAGTTTAAAATACGCTCCTGACTGCGGGTGTGGTTGGTTCTCATAATTTTTTTCTCGAATCTGCTGGAATCAAATTTGTCCCTATTTCTAGGCTATCTCACTTGGGGGAGTTAAATGGCGATCGGCGCGCTGCTCGGTTGTAGAATAAAATGGCGCTAACTTTCACATCACCTACCGCAACATTCCCGTGACTCAGAAATATCTTGCCCAAATCTATGTTACCCTCCGCCCTTCGGTTTTAGACCCCGCCGGCACTGCCGTACAGTCTGGTTTGCAACACATGGGATACGACAATGTTGAGCGCGTGCGTATCGGGAAATACGTTGAATTGACGCTGACTGCTGCTGGTGAGTCGGAAGCCCGCGAACAACTCGATCGCGTTTGCGACCAACTTTTGGCGAATCCAGTTATTGAAAATTATCGCTTTGATTTGACTGAAATTCCTGTTGCTGTGGAGACAGCGGCGACATAAATGCGATCGCCCCTAGGGTGTTTTTAAACCCGGAGATCCCCCCTAACCCCCCTTAATAAGGGGGGACAAGAGTGTTCAAAGTCTCTCTTAAAAAGGCGAGGACAAGAGCTTTCAAAGTCTTCGTTAAAAACACGAAAACTCGGAGCACTCAAAGTCCCCCTTTTTAAGGGGGATTTAGGGGTATCTAGACTTTGATAAAAGCGAGAGAAACATAAGATTTTAGTCTTAAGTTGACACCTCTTCCTTCTTCCCTCTTCCTTCTTCCCTCTTCCTTCTTCCCTCTTCCTTCTTCCTTCTTCCCTCTTCCTTCTTCCTTCTTCCCTCTTCCTTCTTCCTTCAGCTTATGAAATTTGGAGTTATTGTTTTTCCGGGTTCAAATTGCGATCGCGATGTGGTGTGGGTAACTCAAGGGTTACTCCACCAACCGACGCGGATGATTTGGCACGAAGATACCGATATTTCGGATATTGATGTCATTGTAATTCCCGGTGGTTTCAGTTACGGAGATTATTTGCGGTGCGGCGCGATCGCCCGTTTTTCTCCGGCGATGCGGGCTACTGCGGAACACGCGAAACAAGGAAAGCTTGTATTGGGCATCTGCAACGGTTTTCAGGTGTTGACTGAAGCTGGTTTGTTGCCCGGTGCTCTGGTGCGGAATGCGGGATTGAATTTTATTTGCGATCGCGCTTCTTTGAAAGTTGTACGGGGTAATACTCGTTGGACTGCGGCTTATACTACGGGTGAAATCATCGATTTGCCGATCGCCCACGGCGAAGGCAACTATTATGCTGATGCGGATACATTAGCAGAGTTAGAAGACCACCAGCAAGTGCTGTTTCGCTACTGCACAGAGGCGGGAAAAATTAGCGATGCTGGCAATCCCAACGGTTCGTTAAATAATATTGCCGGTATTTGCAATCGCCAAGGCAATGTATTAGGAATGATGCCGCATCCAGAACGGGCATCCGATCCGATGTTGGGCGAAACTGATGGGGTGAAATTGTTTCAAAGCTTGCTGATGGCAACTGTTGCTGCTGTTTTGTAGTTGATATTTACCTCGGATTTTATGAACAGGCAAGATGCCTGTTCCACAGTAGATTAAATTTGTTGTGGGGTGGGCATCTTGCCCGCCCAAAATGAACAGGCAAGATGCCTGTTCCACAGTAGATTAAATTTGTTGTGGGGTGGGCATCTTGCCCGCCCAAAATGAACAGGCAAGATGCCTGTTCCACAATACATCAAGTTTGTTGTGGGGTGGGCATCTTGCCCGCCCAAAAAAATACAATTTAGATTCGGGACAGCTTACCAACTTTTGAAAAGAAGAATATTTATTTTATGCCACTAATGGACTTAGCTAATTTTAAAACTAGGGTAATTGGATGCAGTGCGGTGATGGCTGTCGGGCAACTTATTTCAAATGCGCTAGCCAATCCGGCAACTCAAGCAGCAGCGGGTATGATGGGCGGCCCGATCGCAGTTGGGGGAGTTTCGATTTTGGCGGCGATTGCTACTGGTATAGCGGGGAATATCGCGGCTAATGACCTCGGAAATCGGATGACGGAACGGTTGAGCAAAAATCCGAGGATTCTCGACAATCACGATTTGATTAAGGCCGCGGGTGAGGCGATCGGCTATATTTTGAGAGAGGTTGCGAAGTCCGATCGCCTAATTGCGATCGCCGAAACCAAAAAATTGCCTTATCCAGAAACAGCTCTCAGTCAATTAGCCGAGAAAACTCCTGAATACTGGCTTGATATAAACACGAATACAGCCGACTTGTCAAGAGGTTTAAATATTTCCGAAGACCAGTTAACCAAGATTTTTTCTGCGGATGCCGAGGAGTTCGATCGAGTTACCGGATTGACAACGGCAGATTGGGCAACTTTCGTCAACGAATTCGCCCGGCGCGAGGGGAAATCCTTCGAGGCGGAAATTGTGGAATTTGTCGCGGACAAACTGTACGCAACATTCCCGAAAGCGTACCGCGAAGTGCTGAAACTGGATGCGGCGAAGGGAGGAGAAAAGTTTGCGGCGATGCTGTTGAACCTGCACCAAATTACTTTGGCGGAACTCAAAGATTTGGGGCTGCAAAATGGGGAAATTCTGCAAAAGTTGGAGGCAGTGGCAACTGGGCAGCAGATTTGTCAAGTGATGGGGAAATTGGAGGCGATCGAAATTGGTATCCGCGACGATTTGGCGCAACTTAAAACATCACTGGAACGATTTATCGATACTTCCGCGCCCAGATTGCCGCATCCCTACGAGTGCGAAACGATTATTGCAGACCGGACTCAAGACTTTACCGGCCGCCAATTTGTGTTTGCAGCAATTGCCGAATTTTTGCAGAACAATCGCAAAGGCTATTTTGTTTTAGAAGCAGATCCGGGAGTCGGGAAAAGTTCAATTATGGCCAAGTTAGTGCTGCTGCTGAAGCGGCGCTGCGTTGCCCATTTTAACTCGCAATCTCAAGGCATTGTCCGCACCGAACAATTTCTGGAAAATGCCTGCACTCAGTTAATTCGAGGCTATCAACTAAATTATCCGCAACTGCCGGAAAATGCGACCAGAGATGGCAACTTTCTGAGTCGGTTGTTGGGGGAAGTCAGCGCTAAATTGGGCGGCAAAAAGTTGATTGTGGTGGTGGATGCCCTGGATGAAGTGGATTCGAGTTTGCAGGGGCGCGGCAGCAATGTCCTGTATTTGCCAGATGCTTTGCCGGATAATGTTTATTTTATTGTCTCGAAGCGACCGGAATCTCTGCCTTTGCCAAATCATCAGGTTTTTGATTTGATGCAGTACAGTGCAGAAAGTTTGGCGGATGTCAAGCTTTATATAGACAAACGCACCAGCAACAGCGCGTCAATTCAGAGTTGGATTAACCGTCAAAATTTGCAGCGAGAACAGTTTGTGGCGGCGGTGGCTGAAAAAAGCCAGAATAACTTTATGTACCTGCGCTATGTGCTGAATGATATCGATAGCGGCAAGTACAGCGATGTGAATTTGCAAGATTTGCCGAGGGAGTTGGAAGGATATTATGACAAGCATTGGATGCAAATGATGGGGCGGGAAGACGATCCGCTGCTGGAGATGAGGGTTAAGATTATCTATGTGCTCTCGAAAGCGCGGGAAGCTGTTTCTCGCGGCTGGATTGCGAAATCGGTAGGGGAAACGGATTTTAAAGTGCAGCAGGTGTTGAAGAAATGGGAGTCGTTTTTGCGGCAGCAGCAAGTTGATGGCGAAATTCGCTACAGCATCTATCACAACAGTTTTCGCGACTTTTTGGCAAAAAATGAAACGGTGCAAGCTGCGGGGGTTGACGTTGAAAAGCTCAACCGCCAAGGTATGGATAACAGGTTAAAAGGAGCGCCGCTATGAGCGATTTGGGTGTGTGGTTGTCGCAGCAAAGTCGATCGGATCGAGAATATTTTTTGAAGTATCAACCCAGGGATTTTGTGGAAACTTCGGGAGAGTTCGATCGTTATTATCGTTGGGTGACGGATTTTGGTTTTATTGAGGCGAAGTTGGAATTGTTGGGGGTACAAGCGTTAATTGAGGATTACGATTTGGCAAGAGTTTCTGATGTTTTGCTGTCGGAGGGGCAAACTGAAACTTTGAATTTGATTCAAGGGGCAATTCGGAAGTCTGCGCACGTTTTGGAATTGGATAAAACCCAACTTGTAGGGCATTTGTTGGGGAGGTTGCTGGATTTTGAAATGCCCCAGATTCAGGGGTTGCTGGAACAGGCAAAGCAGTCGAAAGATAGTCCTTGGCTGCGGCCTTTAAAGGCTAATTTAGAGCCGGCAAATGAAGGGGCATTGAGGACGCTTGTCGGTCATACTAACTCGGTAACAGCAGTCGCGATCGCACTTGACGGCAAAACCGCGATTTCCGCATCTTCAGATAACACCCTGAAAATCTGGGACATCAAGACAGGCGCCGAACTGTTCACCCTCACCGGTCATACTCGCTGGGTAAATGCAGTGGATATCGCACCTGACGGCAAAACCGCGATTTCCGCTTCAAGGGATAACACGCTGAAAATCTGGGACATCAAGACAGGCACCGAACTATTAACCCTCATCGGTCATACTAAGGAGGTAACAGCAGTGGATATCGCACCTGACGGCAAAACCGCGATTTCCGCATCTTCAGATAACACCCTGAAAATCTGGGAGATCAAGACAGGCACCGAACTGTTCACCCTCACCGGTCATACTAGCTGGGTCAATGCAGTAGCGATCGCACCCGACGGCAAAACCGCGATTTCCGCTTCAGGGGATCGCACCCTGAAAATCTGGGACATCAAGACAGGCACCGAACTGTTCACCCTCACCGGTCATACTAGCTTGGTAAGTGCAGTAGCGATCGCACCCGACGGCAAAACCGCGATTTCCGCTTCAGGAGATCGCACCCTGAAAATCTGGGAGATCAAGACAGGCACCGAACTGTTCACCCTCACCGGTCATACTAGCTCCGTAAGTGCGGTGGCGATCGCACCCGACGGCAAAACCGCGATTTCCGCTTCATGGGATCACACCCTGAAAATCTGGGAGATCAAGACAGGCACCGAACTGTTCACCCTCACCGATCATACTAGCTGGATAAGTGCAGTAGCGATCGCACCCGACGGCAAAACCGCGATTTCCGCTTCATGGGATCACACCCTGAAAATCTGGGAGATCAAGACAGGCACCGAACTGTTCACCCTCACCGATCATACTAGCTGGATAAGTGCAGTAGCGATCGCACCCGACGGCAAAACCGCGATTTCCGCTTCATGGGATCACACCCTGAAAATCTGGGAGATCAAGACAGG
>NZ_JAUBQD010000139.1:0-3022 GCF_036701085.1 Microcoleus sp. Pol7_A1 | reverse complement strand
TCCATAATTTTCGATGTCTTCCCACCCATCAGCTCCGGCAATTGTAGCTAAGATGGTAATTACAAGAATGTCTTTAAGTAAGTGTTGTTTGGTTCGGTCTAATCTTGGGTCTGGTAGAGCGTCAAAATAAGTTGATAAGCTGATTTGTCAGTCTTGCAGGTCGATGGGTCCAGGCCGCTCGATCGTCGGCGATGATTTGGGCTCATTCACAACACGATCGAATCCTTTCTCCATTGTTTTTTCCTCACCATTCGTGACTGATATGAAGCAGTATTATAGGACGCATTTGACATCTTTAAGGCTGCGGGTCGATCGCCCGTTGTGACTCGATCGCCCATTGTAACTCGATCGCCCGCTACGAGCCTCACTTACACGGCTCAGGCGATCGTCACAAAATCTTCAATGGATTCTCAATAACCGCTATTGACTGGATACTTGCCCATATCTTGCCCTTAAAGTCAAGTACAATTTATACCAAATTAGATGAGCTTACCCTGAGTACAGAAGGCAAACCAGATGCTGTGTCTACCAAAGGGGGAGTTACAGTAATTTTAAACTCTATACAGGACTTACGCAACTGTCACAAATGCTTCGATCGCCTCTCCAAAAGTTCCAAACTTTACTCTCGGTTGGTTGATGAGTGCCGTCCCTCGATCGGGACGGCACTCATCAACCAACCGTCTGAGCGCGGTTGTTAGCTTTCTTAATAAAAACTGCTTTCAGTTTATTGTCAGATTTTTTAGACAATAGACATCGGAATCTGGGGGCGTTTCAGTTGCTCAATTAAATAATTTGATAGCAGCCCATGTTTGATTTGATATATTGTTCGACCTGTCTGAGCGGCTAAACTTTTAAGCTTTACCCATACAAGTACCGCTACAGCAATATGATTTCTTTGAATCCGAGCTTTTCGACACTGGGAAGCCTCTATTCCTGTTAATTGCTTGATTTCTCGATGAAGTTCTTCAATCTTCCAACGAATGGCGCACACTTTTTGTACGTCATTTGTGTCTGACTGAGTTAAGTCGTTAGTCGCGACATATTCCGTCTTGTTGGTGGAAACAATTACTCGGAATAATTTCACTTTCTTGAATTTGGGAAACGTTTTTATTTTAATAACTTTCCCTGACTCTAGTTCCGATGGCGTCCAACTTAAAGATTCAACAGATTTATAATCTTCTTGATTTTGAGTGTCGTCAACCAATCGGTTCTTCTTTAACGGACAGTAATATCTTTTGCCTAGCTTGTCAATAGCTTCCATGACTTTTTGGCTAGCATACCATGTGTCCATTAAGACTGTTTTGAAAGCTAAGTCCTTTGAGTATACTACCCCTTGGAGCATTTCTAACAAGTGGTCTATTTGGGTCTTCCCGTCCCCATCTGGGTCATAAATTCGATAATCTATTACCCAAAATTCTCCGGTTTCAGGATTGACATACACACAATTAACTAATCCAATACCTCGGATTACTTTATGTTCATTACCACTATATTGTCGGCGGGTTAATTCAATATCCTCGCTGTATCTTTTATCTAATACTGTATCATCAAAGATTAAATAACCGTCAACATGAGCTGCAATCTGGGGTGCCACATTTTCCCATAATAACTTAGGGGTAAGTTTTTCTTTTCTCAAATACCGATTAATCTACAGGAATGGCTGATTGTTTCTACATGGTCTGCCAAATGGGTTAGCGTATAGTTGATTTGACTGCTTAATAAATATTGACAGTAGTTAAGTTTGGTAAATCTCATGCCGACAATAATTAAAACATTCCGAGCGCCACTATTGAGAGTGTGCCAATCAGTTGAATTTTGACACGCTATATATTGTACGCTCGCTCGCAACTTCACGCAGAAAGCAGATGGTACGGCTTTCATCGCGCTCGGGTTACACTTGCTCGCTCTTTCCCCAGGTTACAGTCAGTCATCACCACAAAGTTAGGATGAGAGCGCTCGCTTGCCATGTGCCAGTTGTGTCACTCCTGTCAGATTTAACGAGCGCAACTACATGGAAGGCTTTTGAGACTCTCAAAGCACCTCTCACGGAGTTCTCTACCCCCGATGAGTTACTGTTGGCGACGCTGCCTGATGGGCGATCACACTTGCCCAACCTGTGCCAGTTGCGTAAGTCCTGTTAGGTATCAAGGCGCTTGATTTTTACCCGCTCTTCGACTGTGCCGATTGCTCACATTGCTCCTGCTGTTGTGGCGGTTTTTGTGGAGGCGATCAACGCCGGAAAAGTCACAACAGCCGATGTTGTGGCAGTTGTCGGCGAGGCAGAACTTGCCCGGTTCAAGCAGATTGCCGATCGTTGCCCCGTTTTTTGATTTCTTCGTGCTGACACGGAATGAACCAGGCGATCGGCTTGATGCGGTAACTCGATCGCCCGCCAGCAGACTTATCTGTTCGCGACTCGCACCGTCGATCGAAGCCGCCACCAAAAAAACTAGCTAATTTTTGTGTGCCCTAAAGTCTGGCATTTGCAGTATAAAACCAGGCATTTGCTGTACAAAAAAGCGTGAGAATGCAGGCTTTTGCAGGGACGGCACTCTACCTGTATTTACCCGAAAATATCCTGCAAATGCCTGCAATTTTATGCCAAATTACTGCTTTTTTGTGCAGGGACTGCCTTTGCTTGTTGAGGCTGGTTATGGCTGTTCTTTCTCGGTAGCAAGCAATGTTTTTGCGATCGCAAACCCTGACTACTGCGTGCAGAAAAAAAATAATCCACCCCCATCAATATTGAGCATAGTGCTTACCCGAAGTTCAAACCTTGTTGATATGGAATAAGGAACGACTCGCGAGTCGCGACTGAAGCGTCCATGCCTTAATAAGAGCGGTAAGGTATGGGACAGATCCTACGAACTATGTTTTTGGTGGAATATATTAGCGATCGCTCTTTACGGCAAGAGATTACTGCTTGTACTCATAACGTGGAGAATTATAGCGATCGCAAATGATTTGTAAATCCTCGAACGTGTATAATGAGGGATGTAAATCTAAGTAGGAGTTAAAATGA
>NZ_JAUBQD010000138.1:0-3082 GCF_036701085.1 Microcoleus sp. Pol7_A1 | reverse complement strand
TTCTGGAACCGCTGTACAGTTGCTCCGTCAGACGGTAGCCGGGAATGGTATCGATCAAATTTACAGTGGCATTCATTATGGACTATCCTAATCTTCAATATTGACTTTTAACAGTTAATCTGGACTTCGATTTGCCAGGTTTAACGGTGATAGCACTTCGACCTCACCCTTTCACCGGCAACAAAATTACAAATTCAGTTCCTTGATGGAGTGCAGAGTTTACCTCCAGCTCCCCCATATGTTTTTCTACTACAATTTGGCGGGCGATCGCCAATCCCAATCCCGTTCCTTTACCTACAGATTTGGTGGTAAATAAGTGATCGAATATTTTTTGCTTCACTTCATCCGACATCCCTACTCCATTGTCTTTAATCCAAATCAAGACCCGTTTGCCTTCTTTGTCCGTAGCAGTTCGGATCGTAATTTGGTTAGGATTCGCTTTAAGTTCATTAAAGCTACGTTCCTTACTTGATTCTTCCAGCGCATCAATCGCATTAGCCAAAATATTCATAAAAACCTGATTCAACTGTCCGGGGAAACAGTCCACTAGAGGCAGCTTGCCATACTCTTTCACCACTTCAATAGCAGGCCGGCGCTCGCTGGCTTTTAAACGGTGCTTGAGAATCAAGAGAGTGCTGTCAAGTCCGTCGTGAATATTAAAAGGAACCGGGCGATAGGTATCTGCCCTCGAAAAAGTTCTCAAACTCGTACTGATATCGCGAATGCGATCGGCACCCTCATTCATGGATTTAATCAGTTCGGGCAAATCTTCTCGCAAATACTCTAAGTCTATGGCCTCGATTTTTTCTTCAATTTTGGCTCCAGGCTTGGGAAAATGATCTAGATAGAGATCGATTAGCTCCAACAGATTTTGTACGTATTCCTGAGCCGGTTGTAAGTTGCCGGCAATAAAGCCTAAGGGATTGTTAATTTCGTGGGCTACCCCTGCGACGAGATTGCCGAGAGCAGACATTTTCTCACTCTGCACCAGTTGCAGTTGCATCTGTTTGAGATCGTGAAGATAAAGCTCTAGTTTTTGGGCATACTCCTGGGATTGCTGATACAGTCGGGCGTTCTGTAAGGAAATTGCTGCTTGCGAGCACAGGATGTTGAGGATCGCGACGCGATCGCTGGTAAAAGCGCCGATAGCAAGGTTGTTCTCCAGATAGAGTACGCCTAGCAGTTTTCCCTGATGGAGAATCGGCGCACACAACAGGCTCTTGGGCTGCCGGCGGATGATGTAAGGATCTGCCATCAGCGAAGAATCAGTTGTTGCATTACTAATCAGCGATGGTTGTAAGGTACGTTTAACGCTGTTGATTAGCGTAATAGGAAGCTCCTGACTTTCCTCAAGCGGAATAGATAGCAGCACAGTCGAGCAGGAAGCGAATGTACTCATTGCTTCAACGATTAATTTATTCCCTTTGAGCAATAACAAGGCAGATTTGTCCGCGCCGGCATTTTCAATGACCACTTCCAGCAGCGTCGAGAGTAATCGCTCTAGATGAATTTCACTAGAGAGGGTTTGGGAGGCTTTGAGAACAGTTTTTATATCTAATACAGCAGATATGCTGCAGCTGCTGGATGTTGATGATTTGCTAATCGTATGGGATGAAATGGTATTCCTTTCAGGGAGCGTTATTTCTGATGCGAGCCGTAATTCATCCGGTTGCAAAATCAACGCTAAGAGTTCAGGATAGGATTGCTCCAGCTCGCTCACCTTAGCGGCTGCTCCCCAACGAGCGTAGCTATAGTAAGCATCGTGCATATAGTCTCTAGCAACGCGGGTTTTTCCCCACTCTAAATAGAATTTGGCCGCTAATTCGTTTGCCAGGGCAACTTCTTGTAAGTATTCATTCTTTGTCGCTCCAGCGATCGCGCGATCGTAGAATTCCAATGCTTCTGATTTGTGCCCTAATACTCGGTACCGTTCGGCTTCTACTAAATAAAATTTGTGCAAGTGATTTTCTGGCGCATGGTCAGCCCAAGTTTTCATTTTTTCCTGGTTTTTAGCCACCCGTTCCAGAATGCGTTGCTGTTGTGCCTCGGAAACCTGAGAATAGAGTGCCAGATGAGCTAGAGAATCGTACGTGTAGCAGATCGCAACAATGAATAAGCCTGTCGCGTTACCTATATAATTTTCCGCAAAGAGCGCGGCTTCCACCGCCAACTCAAACTTGCCAAACAGGTAACACAGATTCAGTTCGGTGGCATAGAAATAGTACAGCGCAGTTAGATCGCCCGATCGCTCCAGGACTGGCACGATTTCCTGGCGCACGAAGGCATCTCCAGTCAGTTGCCAAGGTTCGGCACAATTGCCTACCAGATTCAAAATTGCTTGCTGAAAAACCGTCAAATGGCTGGTAAGTCCTTCTTGGTTGAGGAGTCTGAGTTGCTCTCGGAAGGCAGCGCTCTCTTGGCTGAGAGCGTTTAATTCTCGACCGATAAACCAACAGTATGAGATGTAAGTGAATCCGCAAATAGCAGCCGATTCTAAATCTCCCGTTTCCAATCCAACTTCATAGCCTTCCCGGAGAAATGCTAAGGAGTTCTTGAGCGGCTCTTTCCAATGCCACACGCTACAGTGAATTGCAACATAGACTCTCGATTTCAGTTCTTTAGCATTGAAATGTTCGAGCAACTTCAATGCTAGTTGTGCGAACTGATAGCCACAGTCAATGTCTCCTACCACCCCACAAAGCATCAGTCCATAGTAAGCATACCCATTTGCAGAAAATGAACTATTGCCATATAGAACGGATAAATTGACCTGTTCGAGGACAATAAACGGTAACAGCGCTGGAGTGGCAACAAAGGCAGCAGCAGAAACAGCGGTAAGAATCCGTACAACTGCTAACTTATTGGGATCTCTCATCTGAGGCAGAGTTATTAAGTCCAGCGGTTGCCTTCCAGCCAAGATGGATTTAGTAGCCTCAAATGCCCGCGTAACATCCGATTGACTGAGTTGATCCGGAAGCTTGTTTCCCAAACGTTCCACACTCTTGAGGGCAATCTGCACGGCCTCTAGAAATTGATGTTGGGCTTGAGCAGCTTGAATTTGAATTTCATAGACCTTAATCGT